>CAZQOV010000036.1:0-2197 GCA_964595055.1 uncultured Bacteroidaceae bacterium
CTTCCGACAGAGCTGTTGCAGTTAAACAATTAACGAATCTCGATTTTGGGATGATTGAGGATGGTACAGCCATTGGCATGGGACTGGCTACCAGTGTAAACCGGTTAAGAGACAGCGAAGCGATATCCAAGGTGATCATTCTGCTGACCGATGGGGTGAATAACCAGGGTACCATTGGGCCCTCTACTGCTGCCGATATTGCTGCAGAGTTTGGAGTCAGGGTTTATACAATTGGTGTCGGTACCCAGGGTACAGCTCAATATCCTGTGCAAACCCAGTTTGGAACCCGAATTGCTCAAATGCCTGTTGAAATTGATGAAGAGGTTTTGCAGGATATTGCCATCAAAACCGGTGGTCAATATTTTCGTGCTACTGATAATAAAAAACTTTCTTCAATCTATGAGGAAATCGATCAGTTGGAAAAAACGATTCTTGATACCCAGGATTACAGCAGTAGAGAAGAAGAATACTTTCCATTCCTGCTGGCCGGATTGCTCTTGATTTTTCTGAATTTGATTCTATCACTTACCATTGTTAAAACTTTGCCTTAACTATGATTCGTTTTGCAAATGAAATAGTATTATACAGCCTGCTGTTGATCCCGGTTCTGATGGTGATTTTCATCATCGGACTATACAGAAGAAAGAAAAGACTGAATGCTTTTGCTTCCGGAAATCTTCATCATGTTTTAATGCCACTGGCGTCTTCCTCAAGAATAATAATAAAATTTATTATCTCGATGCTCGCCCTGATTTTTCTAACAATCGCGCTGGCGGGTCCGAGGGTAGGCTCGAAATTGAAGGGGGTTGAAAAGAAGGGTAGAGAAATCATCATAGCACTTGATGTATCCAATTCTATGCTGGCTGAGGATATAAAGCCCAACAGACTTGAAAAGGCCAAAGAGTCATTGAACCGGTTATTAAATGAAATGGAAGGGGATAAAATCGGATTAATTGTTTTTGCCGGAGATGCTTATACCCAAATACCGGTAACCACAGATTATGGAGCCGCTCGCTTATTTTTAAACTCCGTCTCTACTCAGATGGTATCCAAACAAGGAACCTCCATATCCTCTGCCATTGAATTGGCTCTACGTTCATTCAGTCCTGAATCTGACCAAGAAAATGCTTCTACCGGGAAATCAAGGGCCATCATTATTATTACCGATGGTGAATATCATGAAGATGACCCCATACAGGCTGCCAGGGAGGCTGCAGAAAAAGCGATAGTTATTCATACCATAGGATTAGGAGATCCAAATGGAGTTCCTTTACCCCTTTATCCCGGAAGCAAATCTTTTAAGAAAGACCGGGAAGGTAATGTTGTCGTAAGTAAATTGGACGAAACCACCTTAAAGCAGGTAGCAAGCATCACGAAGGGTTATTATGTGCGAGCCGGTAATAATTCTTCCGGTATATATCAGCTTATGCAAAAACTTGAGGAAATGGAGAAGCAGGAATTTGAAACCCAGGTATTTGCTGAATATGTAGAAAGATATCAGTATTTTCTTGGTATGGGTTTATTCCTGATTATCCTGGAGTTTTTTATCATGAGGAAAAAAAATACCTGGCTAAGTAAACTGAAGTTATTTACAAAATAAAAACAAACAGATTGCTGTTTTTAAAGAAAACAATTAGGAATGAAAACAATACTTTTATCTCTGCTGATTTTGCTGCAGTTCACCATACTTCCCGGACAAAATATGAGGAAGTTGAACAGGCAGGGTGTGGAGGCATACAGAGATAGTGCCTACAGTGAAGCCGAATTATCCTTCAGAAAAGCTCATGAATTGGATTCAACTTCATTGGAAGCAGCTTATAATATAGCAAATACCCTTTATAAGCTGGAAAACTATAATGAAGCAGGAGAGTTATGGGAACAACTTGCTCCAGCTCTTGAGGAAAAAAAATATGCAAGTGATGTCTATCACAATCTTGGCAACTCATTTTTGAAAAAACAGGAATTTGAAAAAAGCATTGAAGCATACAAAAATGCCCTTCGCATCGATCCTGAAGATGATGCAACAAGGTATAATTTAGCATACGCCAAAGCAAAGCTTCAGCAGCAGCAACAACAAAACCAAGATCAAAATCAAGATCAAAATCAAGATCAAAATCAGGAACAGCAGGAGCAAGAGCAGGATAAGAAAGAAGGAGAAAATCAAGAACAAGAACAACAGCAACAAAATAATCAGCAA
>CAZQOV010000036.1:2297-19428 GCA_964595055.1 uncultured Bacteroidaceae bacterium
CAGCAACAAAATAATCAGCAAAAAAATCAAGAAAATCAGGACCAGGAGCAGCAACAGGCCGAAGCAATGAAAGCCTTGTCCAAAAAAGATATGGAGAGACTTTTACAGGCTATCCAGCAACACGAGAAAAATGTACAGATGAAGCTTGAAGAAGAAAAAGCGAAAGCCCCTAAAACAGCGACAGAAAAAGACTGGTAAAAATGAAAGATCAATTGACCCTATTAATACTACTTAAATATTGGGTGTTTGTTTTCCTGGCAGGAATTCTGACCGTTATGAATTCTTTTGCACAGAGCAATGAAATCAGCGCTGATGCGCCAGGAACAGTTTCTGCCGGAAGAGCATTTAATTATTCGATTTCTGCGGAAAAACAGGGAAAGGTTTCACTTGGGAATATTGAAGGTATTCGGGTACTTTCCGGACCAAGTCAGATGGTTAGTTATCAATCGACCAATGTGAATGGAAAACTCACCACAACCATGCAAGTAACCTACAGTTACACAATGATTGCGGAAGAAGAAGGAGAATATACGCTACCTCCTGCTACTTTGATTTCGGAGGGCAAAGCCTATAAAACAAATTCCGTAACCATACGGGTTGTCAAAGCTTCAGCAGGTACAACAGGAGAAGAAGGACAACAGACACAGAATTCCGAAACTTCAGCTGTAATGCTTAGACTTATACCCTCGAAGCAGGAGCTTTTTGAGGGAGAGCAACTGGTGATTGCGACCAAAATTTATGTAAGAACCAGAATCGAACAGCCTTCCTTAAACTCTCCTTCCTATGAGGGGTTTTGGGTGAAGGAACTGGAAGCGGATCAGACCGTTAGAAATGAAGTTATAAAAGGTTATAATTATAATACTCAGGTTGTTAAGAGAGACTTGCTTACCGCACAAAAAAAAGGGGAGAATACTATAGAACCAGCCAGTCTGGATGTGACCATCCTAAAACGATCACAGAGAAGAAGTGCATTTGACGATTTTTTTAGTGATCCTTTTGATCGTTACGAAAAAGAAGCCAGAGTTATTGAATCTAATCCTGTTAAACTTAACGTTAAACCACTACCGGAAGGAGCTCCGGGTGAATTTAACGGAGCAGTCGGAAACTTCTCCGTCTCTGCCAGTCTTAAAAGCGATAGCATACAAACGAATAGTGCTCTTTCCCTGCTGGTTCAAATTACCGGAAAAGGGAATTTGAACCTTATAGAAGCTCCCAGGATTGATTTCCCTCCCGATCTTGAAGTATTTGAACCTAAAAAATCGGAGAACCTGAACCATAGTCAAAACGGCACGGAAGGAAAAATAAGCTTTGAATATGTGATAATCCCCCGTCATAACGGAAAATACCGGATATCACCCGTGCAGTTTGCTTATTTTGATCCGGATACAAAAAATTACAGGCAGTACAAATCTGAAGAGTTCTGGTTTACTGCTTATGGAGGACAGGATGTTGAATCTGGGACAGGTCTGCAATCGGGCTTGTTCAGAGAAGGGGTAAGAAATATAGATCAGGATATCCGCTACATAAAACTTAAGCCCGGAAAGATTGTCCCAATGGCTTCTTTCCTGATCCGGAATGTTTGGGTTTATGTTTATATTTTCGGAGGCTTGATCTTTTTTATTTTAACCGTTTTATTTTGGAGAAATAAGATAAAAAAGGAATCCGATGTCTTTTATGTCAGGAATAAAAGAGCGCATAAGGTTGCAAAAAGGAGACTGAAAAATGCCTCCAGATTGCTTCTGGAAGATGATGATGATTTTTATGATGAGATATTAAAAGCTTTCTGGGGTTATCTGGGAGACAGATTAGGTATAAATACAGCGGATCTTTCGCGGGAAAGGATATCAGGTGAACTGCAAAAAAGAGAAATTGATAAGGAACTGGAGAAAAAATTATGGGAAGTTGTGGATGAATGTGAATACTCCCGTTATTCCCCGGAACGTTCCGGAGCTAAGAAAAAACTTTTTGAAAAATCTGCCGATTGTATGCAGCAAATGGAACAAATACTATAAACAATGGTACAAAAGATATTTCACTGTATATGGCTTTTTCTGCCGTTGAATCTCTTTTCAATTGACAATGGCAATCCGGATTCGTTGTTCAGCGTAGCCAATGAACTATATCAGGAAGAAAAATATGAAGAAGCCATAGATACTTACCTTAAAATTATACAAGAAGAATACGAATCTGCAGCTCTTTATTATAACCTGGGAAATGCATATTTTCATTCAAATAAATTAGGTAAAGCCAGATTGTTTTATGAGCGTGCACATTTGCTCGAACCCTCTGATGAAGATGTTAAAGCCAATCTGGAACATGTTCAAAGTCTGTTAACCGATCGTTTTGAAGCCGTACCCGAACTATTTATTAAAAGATGGCTCAATTCCCTCATCCATTCTTTCAGTTCCAATACCTGGTTAATCTTATGTCTCATATTTTTTAGTCTTTTTTTAATTTCAGCCTCTGGGTATATTTTTCTATCATCCCTTAGAATGAAGAAACTGGGTTTTTATTCGGGGATTTTATTATTTTTCCTGAGTCTGATCAGTTTTGTATTTGCAACAAAGCAATATTATCATCAGAGAGATCCGGGAAGTGCTATTGTGATGGATGGCTCTCTTGTGGTAAAATCGGCTCCCAGACAAAGCGGGAAGGATCTTTTTGTTTTGCATGAAGGCACAAAGGTATGGAAGGAAAATGAAGTTGGGGAATGGACCGAAATTCGTATTAGTGATGGGCGACAGGGTTGGGTAAGAGTTTCATCTATAGAAGAAGTCTAAACCTAACACATGTCAAAAAGTGATTAATTCTGCCTGCCTGCGAGCCTTCGCCATACCCCAATCCATTCCACATACCATCCAGGCTTTCCAAGGGCATAGAATTGTTATCGCTGTCCGGTGCAAGGTGTAAAGCCCGGCGACATCAAACTGGCAGGAATGAACGCAAATCAACGTATATAAAAACATGAAATATCAACAGCTAAAGAATAATGGATTTTCGTAAATTATCGAAAACCTGTTTTCGGAGGAAACAAATTGCCTGATGATGAAAATGCACAAAAGAAGAGCTACACCGGAAGATTACAGAAAAACTGAATCCTGGGAGGTATGGAAAAAGGAAGCTTCGGAATTTCCCTGGAAATATCCTGCAAACGAAATTTGCCTGATTTTAAAAGGATCAGCAAGGGTTAGAGATCTGGAGGGTAATGTACTGGATTTTCATGAGGGTGATCTGGTAAATTTCCCAAAAGGACTGGAGTGCAATTGGAAGATATCCAGAGATATAGAAAAAAAGTATCTTTTGTATTAACAGGGTTCAGATTATTTGTATTCATTCTATCTTTTTTATATGTAATTTTACAGCAGAAATAAATCCTTCCCTAACACGGATGATTTATAAAGAAGAGGGGAGAGAACAGGCTCTGCGAACCTCTAGCAACCAGCCTATCCGGTCAAGGTGCTAATACCTGACCCCAAATGTGGGGAATTATAAATTGGTATGTAAATCAGGCAAAAACTATGTAATTAAAAGACAGATTTTTTCTGTCATTGTTTTGCCACAAACCTTAGCGTATGTCAAAATCCAAAACCATTGAAGAGATCAACGAGAAGATTTCCCGGGGTGAGGCTGTGGTTATTACTGCCGAGGAGGCTTCTGCAATGGGCAGAGAAGCGACTCCTGAAGAAATAGTCAGAAAAGTTGATGTTGTAACAACCGCCACTTTCGGTCCGATGTGCTCGTCAGGGATGTTTATTAATTTCGGACATTCCAATCCACCCATACGTATGGAAAAAGTCAGTTTAAATAATGTACCGGTTCACTCGGGTATTGCTGCTGTTGATTCCTATATTGGAGCCACCGAAGTTAACCCTTTTAATGAGAAATATGGAGGAGCCCATGTAATTGAGGAACTGATTGCCGGTAAGGATGTTAAATTAAAAGCCTCGGCGAAAGGCACTGATTGTTACCCCGAAACTGAAGTGGAAACCCTTATAAACAGGGAAGATGTTAATGAAATGTTCCTTTTCAATCCCAGAAATGCTTATCAAAATTATCCTTGTGCGGTAAATACTTCCGATAAAATGATCTACACCTATATGGGTTCATTACTACCCAGGATGGGAAATGCCACTTTTTCTACAAGTGGCGAACTGAGCCCTTTACTGAATGATCCTTACCTTCGGACCATTGGCATTGGAACACGCATATTTCTTGGAGGTGCACAGGGGTTCGTCGCCTGGAACGGAACACAATACAAAACTTCAGCTCCGAGAAATGAATTCGGCATTCCTGAATCAAATTCTGCTACCCTTTCTGTTATTGGAAATGCAAAAGAGATGAGTCCTGAATATATAAAAGCTGCTTATTTTGAAAAATACGGGGTAAGCATTTTTATCGGAATAGGTATACCCATACCTGTAATTGATGAAGATATGGCCCGGGCTGTTAGCATACGGAATGACCAAATAACCACTACAGTAACTGATTATAGCAAACCGGATCATCCTGCAATTGGAAAGGTGAATTATGATGAACTTTTTTCGGGTATGATCGCACTGAAAGGAAATAAAGTGAGAACCGCCCCGATGTCCAGTATGTGGAAAGCAAGAAATATTGCAGACTTGTTGAAAAAGTTCATTCAGCAAAAGCAGTTTTACCTGACCACGGCCGTACAGTCATTTCCGCAAAATACCACATTGAATTCGTTAGAAAGGAGGAAAACCAAATGAAAAAGCGACTGGTATTAACGTTTCCAGCCAATCATGTTGATGAGCCGGTTACCTATAAGCTGATTAAAGAGTATGATATTCTGGTGAATATTTTAAATGCGGATATCACACCCGGAAGAGAAGGAAAATTGCTCGTAGAAATGAAAGCACCCAAAGAAAATCTGGATAAAGCAATCCATTATCTTGAGAGCATAAACGTGGATTGGAGTCCTGTTAAAAAAAGTATTATTCTTAATGAGAAAGGGTGTATTCATTGTGGAAGCTGCACAGCAGTATGTTTTGCCGAGGCTTTAAAAATGGATCCTGTAAGTCGTGAACTGATATTTAAACCCCAGAAATGTATAGCATGCGAGCTTTGCATTACTGCCTGCCCTCTGCAGTTGTTTGAACTTGACTTTGCCTGATGTATGAGCCACGTACATATCGCAGAAGAATGGAAAATGGGAGGTTCTCAAATTTTACCATTCAGGAAGAAGAAACAGATTTATGGATAGGGATAAATGATATGCTGAAAAATGAAGAAATCAGAAATGCAGCAAAAGGTAAAGTCTCTGATATCCGCAAACAATTAAAGCGCTATATTAAAGCTTATCCTGAATTCCTGAATTCCCATGATCCCCTTTCTTTGTATGATCATGAACCTCCTATTATTCAGGAAATGAAAAATGCCGCCATAAAGGCAAATACAGGTCCAATGGCTGCTGTTGCTGGCTCAATCGCAATGAGTACACTTGATCATTTGGATGAAAGGTTTCCGCTTAAAGAGATTGTCATTGAGAATGGAGGAGATATTGCCGTAAAAATTAATCATCCCTTGATTATCGACCCTTTTGCCGGAGAAAACCGGTACTTTGGAAATCTTGGAATTGAAATTTCTTTGTTAAATGAAAAACTTGCCATATGTGCTTCTTCCGGAACTTTTGGACATTCATTCAGTTATGGAAAAGCAGATCTGGTGGTAACCATCTCAACAAATGCAGCACTTGCAGATGCCTGGGCAACCAGAATAGCCAATAACATTTTAATTGGGACTGATGTTGAAAAACTTACAAAAGCACTTCCTGCCGGTATACTGGCAGTGTTGGCTGTGAAAGAGGATAAAATGGGGTATCGGGGACCCTTTTCAATGGTTAGCTTATAAAAGCGTTATCTGTTTATTCCGCCTTTTTTAGTCCCCTCGATTATGAGTTTTTAATTTTCTCCTTTTTTTTGGTGTTTTTTTCGCTTGATATTTTTGGCAAAATTTTCCAGGTTCTGATATTGTTCTTCCGTCAGATAGGGTTGCAGCTCTTTGTGATAATCACCAATAAGTTCTTTATATCCCTTGTGAGTTAATTGCCGCAAGGAATCGAATCTTTCAGAATACTGGTCTACTATCGGATCGAGTTTCCTGATTTGTTCGGGTTGTGGATTGATAATGTTATAGGTTCGGGTTTTAAAGCTTTCTGAAGAAGAAATACTTCTTACATCGCGTGTTCTTAACCGGGTTATCTGACTTGAGGTAAAAAAACCGAGCACAAACCCCATGACCAGAGCTATGATAACTGTAAGTAGAGCTCTATTTTTCATACTTTTAACGTGTCTTTTATTATTATCCGTCGAATTTTAAACATGGCATAAATCAGGGATCAATTTAAAATGAGGTATGTAATAAAATTGTTCTCATCAATTTTATCTGCTCCTATTAATTTTTCGGGGCTTATGGAGCCATGCAGAACAAAAAGAATCAAAGCCATAATAAGAAGTGCAGCCACAGAAATTGTTGCTATTTTTGGAAGCAAAACCGAAAGATTTTTATAGTAGATTTCCTCAGGATTTTTCTTTAGTTGGTGCAAAAGTTTGTCAGTAGCTCTTTCTGAAAAACCTTCCCGAAATGAGAAATTAAGTCCTTTGAGAAATTTTTGCATCTCCTTCATCCGATATTCGGCATCAGCGGAATGAGAATATTTCCTGAACAAAAGAGAAGTAAACATTTTTTTTGTCCATTTCATATTAGTAATGATATTTGTAGTCTTTTAATTCATTTTTCATTCTTTCCGTTGCCCTGTGTAATCTTGAAAGCACAGTTCCCTGAGGAATTTTCAATATACCGGCTGTTTCTTTGGTGCTGAATCCTTCTATCATACGAAGAATAAAAACTGCTCTTTGTTTTTCTTCAAGTTTTTCCAGGGCATTTTTTAAAATATCTTTTAATTCAAAATATTCCGGTTGATATTCCGGCTCACTTTTACAAGATGCTATATTTTCAGTATTTTCTAGCCAGCTTTTTCGAATTTTAGTTTTTTTGATTGCATTCAATGATAAATTAATCGCTATTCTTGTTAAATAAGTTCTGGCAGAAGATTCTTTTCTGAACTTGTGAATATTGTAAAAGAACTTGATGAAAACATCTTGCGCTACATTTTCAGCTTCCTGGGTATCTCCCAGCATTCCGATTATAACATTGGCGATCGATTTCTCATGAATTTCAACAAATCGACGAAATGCTTCAGTATTTCCCCGTTTTATTGCCTCAATTAATTCGTTTTCGGTATTTTGAAGATCCACTTTACTTCAACTTCTTCTTTTTTTTGACAAGCTTCGGAACAAAAATATTCCGAATTTTTCACTTTAAAAATTAAAAATACAATATATTAGTGACGATAAAATATAGAAATAATGAACAGTCTTTTTTTAACACTATTGGCTCTTTTCGCTTATATCCTTGCTTACCGGTTATATGGCCGCTATCTGGGTTCCAGACTTTTCAATCTTTCCAATTCCAATCCAATGCCTTCCCATAGTTTTCAGGATGGAGTGGATTATGTCCCCACCAAGAAGAATATAATTTTTGGACATCATTTTACCACTATCGCTGGTCTGGGACCCATAGTAGGACCTGCGATCGGCATTATATGGGGTTGGTTACCGGCTTTCTTGTGGATTTTACTCGGTTCTATTTTGATGGGTGCTGTTCATGATTTTACGACCCTTGTTGTATCGGCCAGAAATGAGGGCAAAACAATTGGAGAACTGACAGGCAAAATGATCAGTCCTGAGGCACGAATTTCTTTTCAATTGATTATGCAACTGTTATTATTTATTGTGCTTGCTGTTTTTGCAGCTATTGTCTCCACATTATTTATTATGTATCCTGAAGCTGTAATACCTGTTTGGTTGCAGATACCCATAGCGGTGTGGCTTGGAGTACAAATCAGAAAAGGAAAAAATGATCTGATTTATTCTATCCTGGCTCTTGTCATGATGTATGGTTCTGTATTTCTTGGCGTATATTTTCCTGTAAGTCTTCCTTTTGAAAATGAGACCGCTGTTGTGATCTGGTGTATTATTTTATTTATCTATGTGTTTTTTGCTTCCACGCTTCCGGTGCATAAATTGTTGCAGCCCAGAGATTACATCAATTCTCACCAATTGATTGTTGCTATGGCTTTGATGGTCATTGGTTTGTTTTTTGCTCGCCCTCCTTTATCTGCCCCGGTTATAAATGATCTGGCTTTTCAGGAAGGTTCTGATGTGCCTTCCATGGCACCTGTTTTATTTATCGTTATTGCCTGTGGTGCAATTTCCGGCTTTCATTCCTTAGCCAGTTCGGGAACAACGGTAAAACAGGTGGATAAGGAGAGAGATAGCATTTTTATTGCTTATGGGGGAATGCTGACCGAAAGTTTTCTGGCTGTACTGGTTTTAGTGGCTATCGGAGGGGGACTTGGTATGGGAATGGAGCATGAAGGACGAATATTATTGGGAACTGATGCATTTTATCAGCATTACAGCAGTTGGGCTTCTGCGAATGGGCTGGGGGCAAAACTGGGAGCTTTTGTGACAGGAACTGCCAATCTATTTGAATCTATTGGAATTCCCGCTACTATTGGTACTTCAATCATAGCTGTTTTTATTGTAAGCTTTGCGAATACCACGCTGGACAGTGCGGCACGAATACAACGACTTTCTTTACAGGAATTATTTCAGAATAAAGAGGGACAGACAATAAAACCCATGAACAACAGGTATGTAAGTACCTTCATTATAGTTCTTGCAGCGGCAATAATGACTTTTATTAGACCGGGTGGACAAGGGGCCATGGTTTTATGGCCATTATTTGGTTCTCTAAACCAACTTCTTGCGGCTTTGGCCCTGGGCGTAGTCTCAATATACCTCCATATTAAAAATAAGAATCTTTTATATACCCTTGTTCCTATGGTTTTTGTTTTTATTATTACCCTATGGGCAATGTTTGAAAATCTGTTCAGGTATTTTGCTGATAAAGATTATGTTCTTGTTGTAATATCGGTTTTAATAATCTTTTTCACCATTATCCTTTTGTACACCGGAATAAAAGCTTTAATCGTAAGGAATAAAGTCCTGATTAGTACTTGATTTGGAATTTTGGATGGTTTTGAAGCGGTCCGGTCTCGACTTCAAGCTCTGTGACATTTCCCATTCCGGGACCTTTACGACACCATTGCACAAAATCATCAAGCTGCCCTTGGTCCCCTTCTGCTTCAATATATACCGTTCCATCCGGCTGGTTTTTTACAAATCCTTTTATCCCTTTATAACGGGCTACTGTGGCTGTGCTATGCCGAAAACCAACTCCCTGGACTCTTCCTTTTACCGTTATTTTATATAAAAATTTTTCCATCTTATTTATTTGAACCAACTTCACCAGATTTTGTTATTTGAAAACGAATAATTCCCTATTTAATTTTTCAGATATGAAAAAACTAAGTGTATTACTAACCTTGTTATCTTTTGTTGTTATGGGTTTTGCACAGAAATCTTTCCACGATTTTGTTGTAAAGGATATTAACGGTCAGGATTTTGACCTTAAACAGTTAAAAGGAAAAAAAGTCCTTGTGGTGAATACGGCTTCAAAATGCGGACTGACACCTCAGTATGAAGATTTAGAAAAGCTTTATGCGGAATACAAGGAGCGAAATTTTGTAATCATTGGCTTTCCTGCAAATAATTTTATGAATCAGGAGCCTGGCACCGATGAAGAAATTGCTGAATTTTGTGAAAAAAATTATGGCGTGAGCTTCCCTATGATGTCAAAAATTTCGGTTAAGGGAGATGATATTCATCCACTTTATCAGTGGCTTACAACAAAAGAAAAGAATGGTAAAATGGAATCAAGTGTTAGCTGGAATTTTCAGAAATATATGATTGATGAAAGGGGAGAGCTTGTCGGTTACGTAAAACCCAGAGTTAAACCTTACAATAAGGAAATCATTGCATTTATTGAAAATTAAGCAGTTATTTTCCAAATTGATTGTTTATTTTATCCATTAATTCATTGATATTGATAGGCTTGGTGATAAAATCATCACAACCTACTTCAAGACATTTTTTGGTTTCTTCTCCAGAGGCAAATGCGGTTTGCGCAATGATGGGAAGACTCGTTCGGTATTGTTTAATCTCAATTGTAGCATCATAACCATTCACCACAGGCATCTTAATGTCCATCAAAACAAGGTCTATTTGGTTAATTTTTTTGCATAATTCTATGGCTTCGATTCCATTTCTTGCATGTAGGATCTGGGCACCGGTTTTCTGCAATACTGTTTCCAGGAAGCGAAAATTTACTTCTTCATCTTCCGCAATTAAAATTACCTTGTTTTTCCAGTTAAGGCTGTCGGGCTTTTGTTTTTCTTCAACCGACCTCTCTGATTTTTCAGGGGGAGAAATCTTTGGAATATTCAGCTGAAACCGGGAGCCCATATTCGGCTGTGACCGTACTTTAATTTTACCCCCAAGTGCCTCAATAATATAACGAGTTATGGTTAAACTCAATCCCGTTCCGCTCAGTCGATTTAAAGAAGTCTCTTCAATGGTTTCAAAACGATTAAATATCCGTATTTTATCTTCTTCACTTAATCCCACCCCGGTATCACTTACATAGAATTTGAAACTTTTTGATGAAACTTTATATCCAAAAATTATTTTTCCTTTTTCCGTAAATTTTAGCGCATTGCTTAACAAATTTGCAAGGATTTGTTGTAACCTTCCATAATCAGTATAAATACGTTGCTCAGGAGCATCTTCGGGAAGCTCAAGAATTAGCTCAATGTTATTTTTGCCTTTATTCTGTCTGCGCTGATCATATTCCTGATACAATTCTTTCAATAAAGGAAGAAGAAGAAACTCTTTATAATTAAATTTTATGTTCCCGCTCTCAAAACGTGAAATTTCAATTACATCATCGATCAGAGTTAACAAATGGTTTCCTTTTGTCTTTATTATAGAACTGTAATTCGCTATTTCCTTTTCAGTTAGTCCCGGCTGATTCAGAAGTTCACTATATCCAAGAATGGCATTCATGGGAGTTCTGATCTCATGACTTAGATTGGTGAGAAAGACAGATTTAAACCGGTCTGCTTTTTCGATCTTATTTCTTGATTTAATAAGATCTTTTTCAATTTTTTTAAATTCAGTAATATCCTTTAATATGCCGCCAATAACAAAGGAGCCTTTATGTTTATATTTATTAAAAACGAATTGAAGATATCTGCTACCTGAATTCTCAGGTTTAATAGACTTAATCCGGATTTCACGCTCTATTTTTTGGGGATGCTGCATGAGTTTCAGAAGATCTTTTTCCAGATTTTCCCTTTCTTCACGACTGGCAATCAGGTTTAAGATCTCTATAAATTTCACTGTTTTCTGGTGAGTCTCCATCCCAAGGAGCTTAAAGCTAACGACATTACCTGTAAATTCGCGACTTTCAGGATTTAGAATCCATTTACCGGTCTGGGTTAACTGAAAAATGAAATCATCGAATTTTTTTGAATCAATAAACATAATTTCCTCTTTTTTGTGAAGATAATTGAAAAAGTAGCTTTGTTTTTTCTTCCAGGTGGCTGGTACCTGCTTTTGAGGACCTCGAAAAGAAAACCCCTTTATTTTCCGAAAATCTTTTGAGTGCAGATTTCAGGGATTTGCTATATCCACTTTCTAACATACTAAAAGTCTTTGTATAAAGATAAATAAAAGAAAAAAAACAGACAAAAAACTCTTATTATATCGCTTTAAGTGAGAGTAAAAATATTCGCTTATCATTAGCATCCCGGGAGTCAAAGTGAAACTCGAATTTTATGGTTTTACCTTCGGGATTCTTGAGGCTAATTGTTTTATCAGAAAAATGTTTGGGTTTTGCCGGGTCGAGCAGATTGATGAGAAAGGTCGTTTTTTGATTATCATCGATTATATCAAGCAACTCTATGCTGGAAATAAGTTTTTTGTCTGAATGGATACCGAAAAACTTCAGGAAAGATTCTCCAAGGTAAAAGAGTTCACCATTGTTGTCAAAAATTATATTTAGCGATTCTTGATATTCAATCAATTTTTTATAGGAATACAGCACCAGTTCATAATTTTGCTTTTCCTGGTTGATTTTTTCTTTCAAGACTTGTAGATTATGATTAAGGTTAAGATTTTCAAGTCTGAACTTCTCTTCCTGTTTCTTTAGAAATTCATTCTGTAAACGACCTTCATTTTCCATGATCTTTTCATTGGTAATTTCATTTCCCAGGAAAATAACTTTTGAAACTTCACCATACATGTCATTTACTGAAGTAAAACTAGCCCGAAACCATTTTTCTTCCCGGAATTTCGTTTTCATTCTCAGTTGATTTTGAAACGCCTGGCCTTTGATCATTTTCACCCAGCTCTCACTGAAATTCTCTAAATCTTTTCTGTCAAGAAAATCATAAATTGTTTTCTCTGTAAGTTCCGTTTCCGGAAACTTTAAAGCATTTAAAAACAATTTATTGAAGGATTTTAATTTTCCGTCTGGCGAGAATTCAGCTTTTACATTTAATCTGTCGAGGGCTTCTAATTGACTTTCAAAATCGAGCGATTGCTTTTTCTGTTCTGTTGTATCAATGGCCAGAAAAAGAACTTTCTCTACACTTCCATCTTCTTTTCGCATGCAGGTATAGGTAGCCATGGTCCATAATTCCTGTTTATTTTTGGCAATATGTTTCATATAACCTTCAAAATGAGCTCCTCCAATTGCCAGAGATTCCCAAATTTTATTGAACCATTCCCTGTCTTTTTCATCAATGAACAGGGAGATGTGTTTGCCTTCTATCTCACGGTTACCATTATAACCCAATTTTCGTATAAATTTTGTATTGGCATAGAGTAGTATTCCATTAACATCATATTCTGCACGTATTAGGGTATGATTGACAGTAGCAGAAAAAGAAATGAATTTTTCTGCCTGTTTAGCAGCCTTCTCCTGAGTGGACTTTAATTCGGCCATGCTTTGTTGGGCTCTTTCTTCATGAAGGGCAAGTTTTTGAGCCTGTAATCTGTTTTCTTTCAGTATTTTCTCTGTTTTTAATGAGCTGGAAATGTTTTCCAGGGTCATGGCAATGATCGCTGAAACCTGTTCAACAAATTTCAGTTCAAATTTTTTCATCTCAGTAAAGGAAGCTATTTCTATAAGTCCTTTTACCTCTTCATTGTGAACCAGAGGGGTGAGAAGTAAATAGCGGGGATTAGCTTTGCCCAGACCAGAGGTTATTGTAAGATAATTATCGGGTAGGTCTGATAGGTATAAACTTTTCTTTTCCCTTACTACCGAGCCTATTACCCCTTCATTCCAGGGAATTTTATTGTTGGGAAATTTTCTTCGGTCGTAGGCATAACAGGCAAGCATCCTGAGAACTTTATTATTCCCTTCTTCTTCAGTAATAAAAAGTCCTCCCTGATTGGCGCCCAGGTAGTTTACCAGCTCTTTAGTGAGAAGAAACGAAAGT
Organism: uncultured Bacteroidaceae bacterium; assembly: GCA_964595055.1. GTDB lineage: Bacteria > Bacteroidota > Bacteroidia > Bacteroidales > CAYRTD01. Next base: position 15,793 of record CAZQOV010000036.1, read on the forward strand.
TCTTCCAGATCATGTCTATTTTCTCTTAAAATGCTTCCAAATTTAGCCATACCTTCAGCATTCCAGTTTCGTATCCGGTTTTCTTTCTCCCTTACCTGCTCAAGCTCTATCTTTTCTTTAAGATTTTTCTGTAAATTTCCGAGACTTTGCATTAATTCATTGTCCTCTTCAAAAGTTTCTGTTAATTTACCCCTGGCTAATGAACCGGCAATTTTAACAGCTTTCGTGTTGAGGCGTTGATATGCTTTGATTTCCGAATCGACCGTTCCCTGTTTATGGGATATTTTTTGGTAAGTGATAATCGCAAGGAGCATTCCGGCAAAGGGAATCAAATCGAAAAACCAACTTATGGGAGAAATGGAGTGGATTTCAATAAATTTTTTTATTTCAAAAGGACTTTTTGTGGCATTAAAAAGTCCCCAATAATATAAAAAGAAAAAGAGCAGACCGATTCCAAATCCGGTTAGACCAAAAACAAAAAGAGAATTATGTCTGCCCGTTATTTGCATGGATTATTAATCAGATCTAAAGATAATTATTTATTTCTTTCTCCTGTTAATCCTTAATAAATGTTCGTGGATTTAGAAAGTGAGGCTTTTTGGCTTAAATGACAAGCGTTGGCTATGAGAAATGATATTCTGTACCCTTATCTGGAATCATATTCTTCAAGAGTGGATTGGACTTTTTCAACCAGCCCTTTTATGTCTACCGGTTTTTCAATGAATTCAACAGCACCCAGGTTCCGTGTTTTTTTTATATTCATTTCATCGGTCAAGGCAGAAACCACAATAACCGGTATATCATTTAATTTCTCATTGAACCTTAGTTTCTCAAGAAAATCAAACCCACTGATTTCGGGCATTAACAAATCAAGAAGAATTAAATCCGGTTTGTTTTTCTGAAGCAGATTCATTGCTTCTTTAACGCTTAATGCGGTTATAGCTTTAAAGCCTTTAGTGCTAAGAATTGCCTCCAGTAAAACCACATTCGTATTGGAGTCATCTATTATTAATACCGATTTTTTATCCTCCATTCCTTGTTAATTGACGCTAAAGTATTTGTTTAGTATTATTATTTTTGACCAATATAGATAATGTGTTAATGATTAACAAAAAAAGTGAGGAATATCATTATTTATCCCATTGGATACTGAATATTTTATTAATCTTTAAAAGTGGAATAATACCTGCAAACTAAAGGTAGATGATTTTTTTTTCGGAAGGCCTATGAGCTAACCTATTCCGAAAAACCAGTTTTCGGCAAATTGTGATGATTTAATAATCTTTTATATAATGGCTTTTCGATATTTTAATTCCTGCCCGCCACTGCACATGTCTGTTTTGGCAGACGGGTGTGGGTAACTGATTTTGCGGAGTGGGCTTAAGAGTTGATTTATAAGGCCTCAGGCTTAGGATGCTTTTTTTATTTTTTTTAATCTTAACTTTTTTTATAATTTTATTTGCCAAGTAATACCTGAATGAGCAGTAATGTCTATTAAAACCGACCAGATCCAGGATCATATGAAAATGCCTTTTGAACATGTGCTAACTGATAATCAAAGGGAAAAGCTTCATAATAACCTGAACACTGTACGATATAAGAAAAAGGATATGATTTTTCGTCAGGATACCCGGGCATCGCATATAATGTATGTGAAAAGTGGCCTGGTTAAGGTATTCAAAGAAGGAAGAAATGAACGTTCTATTATTCTTAAAGTAGCAAAGCCCGGTGACTTCATTGGGCTGATGTCGGTATTCGGAGAAAAAATCCATCAATATTCTGCAGCAGCACTCAATAATTGTGAGATTTGTGATATTGATTATTTGGTCCTTAGGTCTGTATTACTAGAAAATGGGAAACTTGGATTGGAATACATGAATTTATTGAGTTATGACGGACTTTTTATTTTCGAAAGACTGATGGGACAATCGCACAAACAATTACCCGGTAGAGTAGCCGACGTTTTGCTATACTTCTCACAGGATATTTTTCATTCTGATTTTTATTCACTGCCGCTGACTCGTAAAGAGTTAGCTGATTTTTCCGGTACAACAAAGGAAAGTTTTATTCGTACACTTACCGAATTTAAAAATGATAAGATTATCGAGATAGATGGTTCAGGAATTTCCATTAAAAGTATGGATATTATTAAAACATTAAGTAATCTGGGATAGTTTTTTTTTATCTTTGCCGACAAAATTAGAGCCTTTTGCATGAAGAAATTACATATTCTTATTGTTGATGATATCTTTACAAACCGATTGCTGTTATCCGAATTGATAAAGACACTTGGACATGATTCTTTGCAAGCTGAAAATGGGAAGGAAGCTATTGAAATACTTGAAAAACACCCCATTGACCTTGTTCTGATGGATATTGAAATGCCCGTAATGAATGGTATTGAGACCTGCGAATACATCCGGAGAAAAATGGATCCTCCAAAGTCTGTTACTTCGGTTGTTGCCCTGACAGCTCATAACCCAAATTTGTTTTTTGAGGATTTCAGTGATGTGGGGTTTGATGAATTGCTAACCAAGCCTTATTCGCTTGATAAAATTATTGAACTGATAAACAACCTTACCTGAGATGTTTGAGTTTTTTAGTGAGAATGAGTGGTTTGGTACCTATGGGATACCGGTGTTGATTTTTTTTCTGCGTATTGCTGATGTATCCATTGGTACGATAAGGATTATTTTCGTGTCGAGAGGAAATAAAATTATTGCTCCCTTATTGGGGTTTTTTGAAGTCTTTATCTGGGTTCTTGCTATCAGTAATATCATTCAACATCTTGATAACTGGATAAATTATTTTGCATATGCCGGAGGATTTGCTGCCGGTAATTACATAGGAATGAGAATCGATGAAAGCCTGGCCGTAGGTGTTTCACTTGTCCGTGTAATTACAAAAAAAGAATTGTCCTCACTTTCTGCCTGTCTGAATGAAAAAGGATATCCTACTACCATGCTCGATGGACATGGAAGGGATGATGATGTAAGTATTATTTATACCATTGTAAAAAGAAAAAAACTTCCTGAAGTTATTGAGTTGATAAAAAGCTCCAATCCCAAAGCTTTCTTTACAGTCGAGGATATTCGCTACATCAGCCATGAAAACTATCATCCGATGGAAAATGCCGGACGACGGCGTTATTATTCTTTTTTGGGTTGGAGAAAGGGGAAATGACCTGAAAATCCCAATTTGGGTAAATTTGTCGATAATTGATTTTCCGGGTTAGGCTTATTTTCCCAATGAACGGAGAACCTATGAACAATCACAGCAAAATAGAGGAAACAGTGAGCATTATGAAATGTTTAACAGAATCCGGATGATTGTTATGATAATATCCGTCCTGGGGCTGTTATATTTTCTATCATTTGGTCAATTACCTGTAAGGCACATATGGATCATTTTATTGTTTATTTGGGCTATATCTGTAAATGTGTGGATTTGTGGAACTTTTGCGAATGCGATTGACAGGCTCGGGAGTAAGATAATGTGGATTATTCCAATGATGGCGATGTTATGCCTGATACGGGTTCTATTTAAAAAATCCAAGGGAATCGGGTTTCTTCAAAACAAATGACAGAATTTGTTCTTTTTGAATAACTTTGCAGAGTATATGAACCTTTTTTATGC
>CAZQOV010000036.1:19438-22285 GCA_964595055.1 uncultured Bacteroidaceae bacterium
CGGGTCCGCACCGGCGGGGTATTTCCGGAAGGAGCAGAAATAAATGAAAATTCAGCTTTCCTTGATGAAAGTGAATCCCGGCACTGTACCCGCGTGTTGAGAATGAAAGAAGGTAAATTATTGCACTTTGTGGACGGAAAGGGAGGCAAATATATGGGAACTTTGATAAAGGCTGATTCCAATCGATGTGAAATCGGAATACTCGAAAAGGAGGAGGAGTTTGAAAAGCGGCCCTATTTTTATCATCTGGCTATAGCACCTACCAAAAATAATGATCGTTTTGAATGGGCATTGGAGAAAGCCACTGAAATAGGTGTTGATATGATAACACCTATAGCCTGTGATCATTCTGAACGAAGAAAGATAAGAATGGATAGATTGGAAAAAATAATTCTTTCTGCTGTTAAGCAATCTATCAAGGCCTATTTACCGGTTTTAAATCCTTTAACTGATTTCAAGGATTTTATAAGGTCCAAACATCAGGAGAAAGAAAAATATATAGCACATTGCCTTGAGCAGGATAGGAAGGAGCTGATAAAGACAGGGGGAAAAGAGAACTCCTTTTTAATACTTATAGGACCTGAGGGCGATTTTTCCGCACAAGAGATAAAAGCCGCATTGGAACATGATTTTATTCCTGTTAGTCTGGGTTCCAGTAGATTAAGGACGGAAACTGCCGGGGTGGTTGCTACTCAGATTATATCGGATGTAATAAGTTTAAAAAAACAAAAAAGAGAACATTATTAATGCTCTCTTCTTTAATTCTTTCCTTTAAAATATTTTCTCAAAGATCCTGTTCAGGATTCTATCGGGAGGGGTAAATTCGATCTGGTTAAGAAGTTCAGCGATTTCTGCCTCACTTCTGCCGGTTTCAATTAGGCCCTCCCCGTCATATAATTCATTTTCTTTGTTAATATTATCATAAATAAAGAAAATAGTAGAACTTTTAATCATAGGCAAAAAAGGTTTGGTGATGTGTTTAAATCATTACTTTTCAAACGCATCGCCAAACCTTTTTATTGTGAGAAGGTAAAATTATTTCGCGGTCAGTGAAATATTATGCTTTTCAATGAGTTTTCTGAGATTGATCAAAGCATATCGCATTCTTCCAAGGGCAGTATTTATGCTGACATCAGTCTGGTCTGCTATTTCTTTGAAACTCAGTCCTCCATAATGCCTGAGAAGAATTACTTCCTTCTGGTCATCAGGAAGCTTTTCAATTAATTTTCGGACATCAGATTGAATTTGACCTTCAATGAGGTTATCTTCAACATTTTTATCCGACATTTTTTTTGAATTAAAAATATCTGTTTCATAATCATCGTTCGACATGGTATTCAATTGCTTTTCTTTCCGGAAATGATCGATGATTAAATTATGGGCAATTCTTATGACCCAGGAGAGAAATCTCCCATTGTCTTTATATTTCCCTTTCTTGAGAGATTGTATGACTTTTATAAAGGTATCCTGGAAAATGTCCTGGGCAAGCTGCTCATTTTTAACAATGAGCATAATGTAGGTGTAAACTTTGGATTTGTACCGGTTAACCAGAATTTCAATACTCTCTTGCCTTCCATTTATAAACTCCGTTACGAGTTCATAATCGTTCTTTATTATTGCTTTCACGTAAACCTCCTCTAATTGATTAGTTGAGTAGATTTTAGGCTATAGGCATTCCTCCTTTTTTGATGAATCAATTAATTTATGTGACGAAAATAATTGAAAAAAACTTTTCTGCAAAAAATATTACTTTTGTGTTTGGATAATTTTACTTTAAAAATAATAATTTAATTCTTTTACGCAAAATTTATGCCAGCAGATTCACAGGAAGATAGTGGGGTTATAGCGATCAAAGGCGCCCGGGTACATAATCTCAAGAACATAGACTTAAAGATTCCCAGAGATGAGCTTGTCGTAATTACCGGTTTATCCGGATCCGGTAAATCTTCACTTGCTTTTGATACACTTTATGCAGAAGGCCAGAGAAGGTACGTGGAGAGTCTATCGTCATATGCCCGTCAGTTTTTGGGGAGGATCGATAAACCTGATGTTGATTATATTCATGGGATCCCACCTGCGGTGGCCATAGAACAAAGAGTTAATACCCGAAATCCAAGATCAACCGTGGGAACCTCCACGGAAATATATGATTATCTGAAATTGCTTTATGCCAGGATTGGAAAAACCTATTCTCCTGTTTCGGGAAAAGAGGTGAAAAGGCATAGCATTTCAGATGTTGTAGATCATATTCTTTCCCATAAAAGAGGGGAAAGATTGCTTTTACTTACACCTTTTCTGTGTTGCGAAGGTAGTAATATTGATTATCAGCTCGAAGTATACTTGCGACAGGGAATTACCAGGATTGAAATAGAGGGTACCATTTTCAGGATTGAAGAAGTTCTTAAAGAGAAAATCCTGATAGAAAAGGCACCGGGGCAGAATCTGGTCATTGACAGGATGGTGGTTCAGGATGATGAAGACTCGATTGCCCGGTATGCAGATTCAGTTCAGTCTGCCTTTAATATTGGGAAAGGAATATGCCGGATCAGGAAGACTGAAGCAAGTTCTTTTTATGAATTTTCTGAAAAATTTGAAGAAGACGGAATAGAATTCGAAGAACCTTCAGAACATATGTTCAGTTTTAATAATCCTGTTGGGGCTTGTCCTTTGTGTGAAGGATATGGAAAAATAATCGGAATTGATGAAGATCTGGTGGTCCCTAATAAAAGCCTTTCGGTTTATGATAATGCAATAGCCTGCTGGAGAGGCGAAAAAATGTCAAAATGGAAAGATAAGCTCATTTATAATGCAGATAGATTTAACTTTCCCATTCATACACCATATTTT
>CAZQOV010000037.1:0-21913 GCA_964595055.1 uncultured Bacteroidaceae bacterium
GTGTTTATTTCCTGAATATGAGAACCCAAACACATAATATCAGTAAAAAGCTGCTTGTGTTGGAATAGGCTCATTTTTTGAATTTTTGCAAAAAAAAGGAATTATGGATTGTAAGAAAGACCAAAATGCGCAAAACTGTAATTGCTCATATCCATGCAGCAGGAAAGGGATGTGTTGCGATTGCATCACGTATCACCGGAGAATGGGACAACTACCCGCATGCTATTTCCCTGATGATATAGAAAGCGGCTACGACCGGTCGGTGGATAATTTTATAAGAATATATGAGGAAAGGGGGGTATGTTGGAGGTAGATAATAGACCATAGACGATGGACCATGGAGGCTATGTTGCAAATTAATGTTTTGACATTGAAGAATTTATGAGGGAATTAAAGAAAGAGGTCTCTATCTTTTGTGAAGATGACAAAGTTTTTCGTTGTAATCTCAATCATAAACTCATAAATCGACCAGATCAAAGCTCATAATAAAGCCCTGCTTCACAGCCTCTATTGTCCATGGTCCAGGGTTTCTATAATCTATCACCCAGCTTCTCCCTTATCTTCCCAGGAATTCCATCCTTGTGGATCAGTATCGAAGTAGTCTTATACTGCACAAAAGGCTTGGATACGTATAGATAGCCATCGAAGATGTGATCTTCGTCGCTCCAGGAGTTTTTTACCTTGTAATATTCATTTCCTTTTTGATCCCTGGCAAGTCCGGTAATGTGCATTCCATGATCATCGGTGGTCTGATAGCTGTCGAATGCCTCCTGCCTTAATTCCTGTGTAATTTCTTTTTCGGCTCTGATGACGGTGAAATCATAGATATAGTTTTCTTTTTCTTCATCAGAAAGTTCATCCCATCTTGCCCTTTCGAGTCCGGCAAGATCCTCTATATCCTCGCTCGGAACTACAGCAAATCCTTTTTTCCATTGAAAACCTTTTTCGCTTACATCAGTCGCCCATGCTACGGTATAGCCATTTTCAATTGAATAATCAATAATATCGGTTAATTCGTCTATCTTAACATTGTAAACTTCTCCCCATCCCCAGTTATCGGGTACCTCAAGAACAAAAGACTTATAGAAGGGATGATGGGTAAAAGAAGAAACCATGACATAATTATCCATATCAAGTCCAAGCTCCTCTGCAAATGACCGGGGTGTGTATTCTTTTCCATTATATACAAATTCGCGGGGATAATCCCCAAGGTATGCATCCAGCAAACTCTCGAAACCCTCTTTCCATGCATCGGATAATTTCCGGTTTTTATTCTCAATAACAGCATCAACAAATCCTTTCAGAACATTGTCAAGTTCACCATGTACATGGTGGAATTCCCCGTAACTCAACCCCTTGTATGCCTCTTCCGGAACAATCCCGAAATTTTCAATGGTCCAGGTCACATCATTGAATGCTCCGCCACCGGCAAAATTAGAGTGACCATGCATTCTTACATACTTATCTGCTTTTCCCGAATAGGTGTTTCTAACCACGAACATCTCGGAAAGATTATATTCTCCTTTTCCCATTCTTAACAATTCGGACTCAAAAAATGACAGTCCCGAAAAACTCCAGCAGGTACCGGACCGATGCTGGTCTTTTACCGGTGTTGCAGGAAGATCCTTAATTGTTTCAAATTCATAAGGGCTCTGAGAAACAGCACTTCCCACGGCAAAAAGGAATAACAGAACATAGCTTAATTTTCGTTTCATGATGATTGTTTTAAATGGTTTATGGTTTATGGTTTGACCTTTCATAGACACATCCTCCTTCGCTAAAGCTTCGGAGGATAGCCTCTCGAGCTTCTTAATTGCTTCCACCTTCTTCTTCTTCTCTTCCTTCCAGCTTCCAGCTTCCAGCTTCTTCTTCTTCTCTTCCTTCCAGCTTCCACCTTCCAGCTTCCACCTTCTTCTTTTTCTCTTCCTTCCAGCTTCCATCTTCCAGCTTCCACCTCCTTCTTCTTCTCTTCCTTCCATCTCCCAACTTCCAGCTTCTTCTTCTTCTCTTCCTTCCAGCTTCCAACTTCCACCTTCCAGCTTCTTCTTCTCTTCCTTCCAGCTTCCAACTTCCAACTTCCAGCTTCTTCTTCTCTTCCTTCCAGCTTCCAGCTTCCATCTCCATCTTCTTCTCTTCCTTCCAGCTTCCAACTTCCAGCTTCCAGCTTCTTCTTCTCTTCCTTCCACCTTCCACCTTCCACCTTCTTCAGGATATACTCATCGTATAATCTCCAGTTCCGTTCTCCGGTTCTTTGCTCGTCCTTTTTCAGTGGAATTATCGGCAATGGGCTGCGATGCACCGAAGCCTTCATATTCGAGCCTGGCAGGATCTACCCCTTTTTTAATTAAATAATCAACAACAGCTTTAGCTCTTCTCCTGGATAAGTCGTCATTGTATTCAGCGCTTCCGATATTATCCGTATGGCCTCCTATCTTTACCCTCAAAGATGGATTTTCGGAAAGGAATTCATAGGTTTTTTTCAATTCAACTTCAGATTCATCTCTGATGGTGGCTTTATCAAAATTAAAAAATACATTATTCAGTACCACTTTTTCTCCGGGTTTAATGGGCTTCAATGGAACATCCTTAATAAAAGGATCGCTAACCTCATAATGCCCTTTTAGTTCAAAGTGGTCAGAATAAAAGAGAAAACCGGGTTCAGAAACATTCAGGGCATAATTTCGGTTTACAGGAACCGGTACAAGATAATCGCCTTCACCCGGATTTGAAGTAACAAGCATTACCAGTTCACCCGTCTCCAGATCTATGAGTTGGAATTCAGCCTCAATTCCTCTCCATGTTTCCGAATTATAAACTCTTCCTTTCATATAGGAAACAGGAGTGGGTTGTACCTCTTTATACAGATCAAATGCATAAATATCCATTCCTCTTTCTTCCTGTCTATCCGAGGAATAATAAGCCTTATTCCCTGATGAATTCACAATTAATCCGATCTCATTATTATGGGTATTTATGGGATATCCCAGATTAACAGGACTACCCCAGGAACCATCTTTCTGCTTTTTGATCACAAAAATATCTCCTCTTCCCAGATTCATATGGCCTTCCGATGAAAAATACAGACTTTGATTATCGGGATGAATAAAAGGAGATTGTTCATTTCCGGGGGTATTCACGCTATCCCCCAGGTTCTCCGGAGGAGTCCATTGATTGTATTGATTTTTTCGGCTAACCCATATATCCAGACCACCTTTCCCTCCCGGGCGATCAGAGGCAAAGTAAAGTTCCCGGTTATCAGAGCTTATGGAAGGATGTTTATCGGAATACTGGGTATTTATTACTCCACCCAGATTTATGGGTGTACTCCAACGATCATTACGATTATACGACATGTAAAGATCGCATTTACCAAATCCTTCCATTCGGTCGCAGGCCGTAAAATAGAGTATACTTCCATCTGCCGAAAGGCTTTGGGCTCCTTCATTTTTTTCTGTATTAAGAAATCCCCCTGCATTTTTCCTTTTCTCCCAGGTCCCATCCTCCTTCCTGTCGGAATAATAAAAATCTTCCTGAAAGCCAGCAGTTTGCCCGGTTTCGCCCATATCTTTTGGCAACATAACTGTAAAAACAATTCTCGACTCATCCAGAGAAAGCGAAGGCCAATATTCGTTTAGCATGGAATTGATGGAATCTCCCAAATTAACAGGATTAAAGGGTACGGGATTATCTTTGGTTTCTTTCGCAAATCTTGCTCTCTCGATAAAAGTCTGTGCATCAGCTAAAGAAATTTGCCGGAATACGCCCTTATCAATAAAAATTTCAATATTCTTTATTGCATCCCCGTAAAGGCCATTATGAAACTGAACACCGGCAAGAACAATATAGCCTTCAGGGTAGAAATCGGGATCAAGGGAAAGTGCCTTTTCAAAGTTGTAAATGGCATCCTGAGCCTCCCCTTTTTCCTTTAGAATCTGAGCCTTCATCATGTAAGCCTCCACAAAGTGTTTGTCTATTCGTATGGCTTTATTGATGTATTCCAGTGCCAGATCATCATTTCTGCGGTCAAAATGCTCTAGTGCCGTCCGGAACGCATTTTCTGCTCTTTTTTTATCCGTATGAAGATCCTGTGAATAAGAATTGTAAGAAAACACAAGAAACAGGAACAAAAAAACTATTTTATGATTATATATCATTCTGAACTTTTGAAAGTAAATTTATTAAAAACAAATGAAAAATACCTGGTCTTCCAAACTAACAGAAAAAGTAGGTCTATGTTGTTTAATCACCAGGGGAGTCTTCAATATCAGGGGATTTTCATGAATTTATGGGCCTGTAAAGAAACTTTCCAACGAGGATTGGTCTTGACGTATTCAGTAATTTCATTGATTATTTGACCATATGCACTCCATTCCGGTTGGAGATAAAGCTCACATTTATCATTTACTTCCCGGGCATTTTCTTCTGCCCATTCAAAATCTTTCTCCGAAGCAATAATTACCTTAAGTTCATTTGCCATCTGATGGATATTCCCTACAGGAGGAAACTGTTCTTTAGGGGAAAGGCATATCCAATCCCAGGTACCTGACAAAAAATGGGAACCGGATGTCTCAAGTAAAAGTTCAATTTTATTCTTTTTCAATTCCGAACAAATATAGTCAAGGTCGAAAATCAAAGGCTCCCCTCCGGTAATGACAACAGATTTTGCCGGGCATGTATAAATATTCGCCAGTATCCTGTCTACGTCAATAACAGGATGCAAATCCGGATCCCATGAAAATTTAGTGTCACACCAGCTGCATCCTACATCGCACCCTCCTATCCGCAGAAAATATGCCGGTTTACCCATGTGAAACCCTTCCCCCTGAATGCTGTAGAACTCCTCCACTACCGGGAGTTTCCGCCCTCCTTCAAATAATTCGTTTATGAAATTCATAGGGCAAAAATAATAATTTATGACGAATGTTTATACCCGGGAACGGGGGGGATTAGCGATAGCCCTGAATAATGCAGCAGACAAAAATCATTGCTTACGAATGGAGTCCAGCAGTAAGTCGTCTCCGGTTCCATCGGCCCCTGAAAAACACACCCACTGAGATCGATGTATTTCAGGGCAGTTTCGTTGAGGCTAATACTCAAAAAAGATGCGGTAAAGGCCCTGCCTTCTCAGGCTTTTTTCATTGCTGAAATAAAGCATATTATCCTTTACAACAATCCCTTCCGTCTGAACACCGAAAAGATTGCCCGTTCTCAAAAGCAGTATCTCTTCGAATCTGCGGTCAGTATAGCGATAGATCCTGATCCTGGGACTAAAAAACTGATAACCGATCAAAATCAGAAGCTTCTCTTCAGATATATAATCGGCTGCGGTTACCAGCATTCCGGGATGCAATATGTTGTTAACTTCAAGATCATAATGTCCGGGAGTTATGGGAAGTTTATAAACCCATGAGCTTTTATCTCTCCAGTTTTTGGTAAACAACCAGAGGGAATCATTGATAAAAGCCATGGCTTCACAATCGAATGGATTCCTGGTTTTGTTTTTAAACTCCGGCAATTTCTCTTTAAAGCTAAAACTTATTAGCTCTGGTACTACAGGACTGATGTTCATTTCCTTCTCTGAAAGACGATAAATGACCATGGTATCTCTGTTCCCACTGTTATTTCCAAAATCACCAATAAAGTAATACCCTGAGCCTCTGGTGACATCTTCCCAGTCAGCATTTTCTGCTTTCTCAAGTCTGATAGTATTCAGTTTGGAGGGATCTTCCGGTGAAAAAATATAAAGCATTGCTTCTCCCCCGCTGTCATTAAATGACATAAGACTATCCCGGTAAAACTCCAGACCTGATGTTTCATGAAGCTGGTCGTTAAGAGCTGCAATTCGTTCTTCTTTCGAAAGTGAAATATTAGATTGCTGAAAAGTTTTGACCGTACGACAGGAGAAAAAAAAAGGCAGAACAGCTAATATGAGCCATAATCTGCCTTTGCAGGTATTCGATTCAGTGAACTCCATTAGTTTTCTGAAAAACCATATAATTTCATAAATCTAGGGAAGAAATCTGTGTTATCCATTATGCCTGAAAAATGTTCTGCTCCCTCTCCATAGGAAAAAATAGGAACCAAAACAGCGCTATGTCCGCCTGTGGCAAAATGAGGGTTCGTGACGGGCATCGCAAGTCCGCCTGTTTCATGATCGGAGGTTACGACGACCAGGGTTCCCGGATTTTTCTTTGCAAAATCGACCGCTACCCCGACTGCCTGATCAAAATCTATCGTTTCAGACACTATATAATCAAGATCATTTGCGTGTCCCCCCCAGTCAATTTGCGAACCTTCAACCATCAGGAAGAAGCCATCCTCATTTCTGCTGAGGATATCGAGTGCCTTAGCTGTAGCAACAGATAACATATCTTCTCGTCCTTCAGCAACCGGGGGAAGGTGACCTTCAGCCAGAAGCCCGGCAAGTTTATCGGCCTGTGAAGCCTTCAGTTCTTCAAGATTTCTGACCAAACTATATCCTTTCTCTTCCAATGATTCAACTAAGTTCAAACCATCTTTCCTGTTGGCAAAATGATCAAATCCCCCACCAATAAAAACCTCAATATCCGTATCCAGAAAATCTGCAGCAATAGCTTCATAATTATTTCTGTTTTCTTCATGAGCTATAAAGGAAGCCGGAGTTGCGTGGGTAATGGCCGAGGTGGAAACCAGGCCTGTCGAAAGACCATAATCTTCGGCAAATTCAAGAATAGTCTTCAGAGCATTTCCTAATGTATCCTGGCTGATCACTCCATTGGAGGTTTTGTTTCCGGTTGCCAGGGCTGTTCCTCCTGCTGCTGAATCCGTAATTTTATTGGTGAGTGAATGTGTTTTGCTCAGACCGGTATATTCCGCTTTTTCCATTATCAACGTTTCATCGGCATGCTCCATAGCAGCGTGTAATTGAGGAACTCCCATACCATCACCAATCAAAAAAATGATATTCTTCACCCCTGTTTCATCAGATGCCGGTTTTTTTGCATTTTCACAGGAAAACATAAAGCCTGAGACAAAAATAATTGCCAGAAGTATCCCTATATTTTTTTTCATTTTATTTAATAAATTTTATATACACTAATGTAAATAACCACCAGATTAACCTTAATAGTGCAAGTATAATGTAAAAAACTAAAGTTAATGCTAAAACAACGTGAAGTTGTGTTAATATTTCCTTAAATGAATGCTCATAACGAACGATGGAATAAATATTAAACAGAAAAGCCGCGATAAAACTTATGATCAAAAACAATAATTCTCTCTTTTTCCATTCTGCTTTTATTGTAGTATCTTTCATAAAACGGGGGTATTGATGTAAAGAATTTTGTTAAATTTCCTTTTCTTATACGTTAAAATTCCAGATTTTTTGGCCAATAAACAATTTTATTTTCCATAATCGCCTCAAATGCCATTGTTGAAGCAATTGAAGAATAAAATCCCTGTTTGGTTAGTTCTGTATCTACATAGTCATCACGAACAAAGCTGATAAAGGCTTCGAGCATCATTCTGCTGCCGTCATCATCCAGAACACCATCATAAATGTACTCCCCTTTAACTTTTTCAGCTGTTTCAGGAACCCAACTCGCCCCTCCAATAGGAACGGCATCGAAAAACTGGTTTTCCATATGATTGATCAGTTTGAGAATGGCAGGAGCGGGAGGAGGAAACTCTTCAAACATTTTTCCCTTCTCCAGTTCCATTGTACCAAGATTCCCCATAACCTGCTCTTCCAGTCCGTAATGATTGTTGGAAATATTAGAATCATATAACAGATGGGTACCACAGGGGTATTTGTAAACCATGTTAATATTATCGAATACCTCCCTGCCGTCTTTCCAGTAATTAATGCTGCCTGATCCTGTGACATATTCGGGCACTTCTCCAAGAATCTGATTGGCTACCTGAACCTGATGAGAAGCAAGTTCTGTAACTAATCCGAGGGAATAATCATGATAAAGCCTCCAGTTGATTTTTCTTTCCAGCTCTGGTGAAGGAACGTGCCTGCGCCAATCATTATTTCTGTGCCAGAAAGCACGGATGTGGGTTATATCCCCTAATTTCCCATCCTGTATCATCTTGTATGCTTTCTGATATTTCAGGCTAAACATCCGTTGATGTCCAGGCATAAGGATTTTACCATTACGTTTATGTGCCTTTACCATTTCATTGGCTTCTTCATATGTTTTTGCCAGTGATTTTTCACAAAAAACATGAATTCCCGCATCAAGAGCATCTACGGTCATCCGGGCATGTTCAAAAAGTGGGGTCGCTATAATAATCGCATCTATATCCTCTTTTTCGAGCATGTCTTTATAATTTACATATCCCCGTGCCTGTGATCCAAGCATTTGCTGTGCTTTCTGGTAATTCGGCTCATAGTTATCACAAAAACATGTTATTTCAAGACCAGGAATATCTAATAAACGCAACAATAAATATTTTCCACGGGAACCTGGTCCAATAATGCCCAATTTCACAATTTTATTGGTGTCCTGAGCATTTACCCTTTCCAGCCAGGGTATCTGACTGGCAACCATTGAGGCCCCAGCCAGAAGCGAAAATGTTCGGATAAAATCTCTTCTATTGGTTCTGATTCCTTTTGTCATTTTGATCACTCTATTTTCGATATTAAGGTTTTATGTTCGGTTGTGGAATAAACTAATTCAACAGCTTTATATTGTGGGAAATTCTTCATAATCTCACCTCTTTCTTCAGGTTTCGCAACAAACAGAGCGGTTGACAAAATCTCTGCTTCCAATGCTGAAGACCCCATTACACTGATTACTGCACGGCGATCCTCAAATTCTCCTGTATTAGGATTAAAAATGTGACCTTCTTCAGTTTTAGATCGATTATTTAATGTATTACCTGAAGTAGAAACACAACCATCATTGATTTCAAATGTCCAGGCATTACTCCTGTCGTCTGCCAGGTCGCGAATCCCGATTTTCCAGAATTCACCGGCAGGATGTTTTCCAAGGGTCATAACCGAACTATCTCCAAAACTAATAAAGCCATTTTTAATTTTATAACTTAAAAGTAAATTTTTAAGAGAATCGAGGGCATATCCTTTCCCGAAAGCACCGGAATCGAGCTTTATTCCAGTTACTTTAAATGATATGGTTTGATTTTCATAATCCAGTTGGAGCCTTTCCTGTATATCCGTTTTAGGAAAAACAAGTATATTTTCATCCTCAGAATCAAAAAAATCTTTTTTCATCATGCCGAGGGTAGGGTCAAAATATCCTATGGTCAATTTATGGTATTTCATCAAAGAAGAAATCAGATCAAAACATTGCCGGGATGTTTTCCAGGGGCCAAAAGGAGCATGTTGATTGATTCTGGAAAACTCAGAATCTTCCAAATAAACAGAAAGCATTTTTTCATGTTCATTTAAGCTTTCCCTAATCAATTCAAAGATCTGGTCGGCTAACTCATTTCCCACTTCCGGCAACACCATCTCCAATCTTGTGCCCATGGCAAATAAACTTCTATACGCGATCATATGTACTATTAATCCTTAATCTTAAATAAAAGCTACAAAAAACGTTCCGGTTTTTCTATCTTTAACGCCGCATTAAAAATAGTAAAAATTATGAGTAATTTTATTAAAACCGGACTCTCATCTTATGGGATGTCCTCTATGGTTTTTCACGGCCCTCTTTTAAAAACCCATCCGGGATTTGAAATCACGAAAATTGTCGAAAGGCACAAACAAAACTCCAGGAATTCATTCCCTGAAGCTGAAATAGTTAAAGACTACAAAGAATTATGCAAGGATAATGAGATCGAACTGATAATTGTAAGCAGCCCGGATCATTTGCATTTTCCATTTGCCAAAATGGCGCTGGAATCAGGAAAAAATGTAGTGGTTGAAAAGCCCTTTACCCAAAGTCATGCCCAGGCAATGGAACTCGTTGAACTTGCGGAGAAAAAACAGCTATTGCTTTCCGTATTTCAAAATCGCCGATGGGATGGGGATTTTCTTACCGTTCAGAAAGTAATTAATCATGAAATGCTTGGCAGATTAGTGGATTACGAAGCTCACTTTGACCGCTACCGTAATTTTATACAGAATGGCACCTGGAAGGAATCGTCTGATGCCGGAGCTGGAATTCTTTTTAATCTTGGTTCTCACCTGATTGACCAGGCACTTGTTCTTTTTGGAATGCCTGATTCGGTATTTGCAGATTTGAGGATATTGCGCGATAATGGTGAAGTAAACGATAGTTTTGATGCACTCTTGCGTTACGATCATATGAAAGTAATGCTGAGAGGAAGTTATCTCGTCCGTGAACCTGGTCCCCGCTATATTCTCCACGGAACAGAAGGTTCGTTTCTAAAGTGGGGGATCGATCCTCAGGAACAGGACCTCAAAGATGGCTATCTTCCGGACTTTGAGGGATGGGGAGAAGATGAACCCGAGAATTGGGGTTTGCTGAATACAGACATGAATGGAATTCACTATGAAGGAAATATCGAGACCCTCCCGGGAAACTACCCTGCTTTTTATGAAAATATTCATGATTGCCTCCGCAATAATGCCAAACTTAAGGTTACAGCTGAAGAAGCTGCTAATGTGATTAAGATTATTGAGGTGGCAAAGAGGAGCTTTGAGGAGAAAAGGGAGTTGGGGGTTTAGGTGAGAAAGTGACTCCAGGCATCCCGGGGGGGGTGTGCTTTCCTCCGTCATTTCCATTGATCTTAACAGTGTTTGCCGTCCTTTTAACCCCCATTTTCTCCAGGCGTGAAAGCTGGGCCAGGCCATTATTTCAATGCTCATCGAAAGATTTGTGATAATTGTGTGATCTGATAAGATCTGTAAAAACAGGCTTAAGAAAGTACTCATGAATTGTTGGGCAGGTTATTGATCATGTGATATTGATAAAAAAAATCGACACCTGTGTGTGTTATCCGGGTGTCGATTTTCTGTAATCAAATGTTATGTCTTATTGGTTTGGTTCAAGGATTTTTATGCTTCGAAAGGAAACCCGGTCACCATGGTCCTGAAGAAGAATATGTCCTTCTTCGGCTTCTCCGAAGTTTTCCCAGTTGGCGTATTTACTTTCTTCCACCAGTTTGCGAAACTCTTCGCTTCCCCTTTCGTATTCCAGTACTTTAAAGCCATTCAGCCAATGTTCCACTTGCATCCCATCGGAAACTATCCTGACGTTGTTCCACATTTCTATTCCGTTTCGTCTTTTGTTCTCTGCTTTTATCAGATCGTAGAGAGAAGCAAGCGTACGACTTCCGGGATGATTTCCAAGTTTGGCATCCGGATGGGTAAAGTCATCAAGAATCTGATATTCGAGTCCTATGGCCGAACCTTTGGTTTTTTCCTTTTCAGTGACAAAATATTTGATACCGGAATTAGCCCCTTTTGTATATTTTACCTGTAAACGTAAATCAAAATCTGAATATTCATCAACGGTTACAATGTCTCCGCCATGCTGTGATTCGGCTCCACCGGATTCAACTACCGTCAACACGCCGTCTTCAATAATCCATCCAAACTCAGGAAATTCTTCGTCATGAGCTTTCCTCCATCCTTCAGAAGTTTCACCATCGAACAGAAGTTTCCAGCCTTGTTCTTTTTCATTTTGAGTTAGTTCATTGATCAGGTAGGATCTTTCCAGTGCAGGAGATTCCTGACTGTACTGATCCGGATTTTCCGTAAGAATACGGATGTTTTTCCACATGATCTGTTCTCCCAGTTGGGCAGAATCGTTAATGGAATGCACCTGAAGTGCAATAAAGCCCGAATCTGTCATTTCATCAACCAGATTCGCAACCGGAACATCATTCAGCCAGGTCTTTATTCGATTCCCTATTGCCTCAACCCTGAAATGATTCCAGTCTCCGGGTTTAAAAGCCATTCTTGCCTCTTCATTTTCAGGTGCATTCAAGGGGTAAAGCCATCCCATCCTGGATTCGTCAAATATTCCACCTGTATATGCTCTTTGAGAAGGATCAATCTCTACCTGGTAACCATGTACCCTTCCATTCCGGTAATCGGGATCAGAATTAGACCGAATCTGCACCCCAGAATTCATTTCAGGTGCAACTTTGAATTCCAGTTCCAGGATAAAATCCTGGTAATTATCCTCGGTACATAAAAAACTGTTGGGTGTGCCCCAAACCGTTGTTCCGACAATCAGTGAGTCTTTTGCTTCAAATAAAGCCTCCCCACCTCTTTGTACAAAACCGCTCAGATCCTGTCCATTATAAAGATATTGCCAGTTGGGACCTGAATTCTTTTTCGTGTCCGAACACGAGATCAAGGCTAACAAAGCCCCTGTTGCTAAAAATAAAATTCCTTTTTTCATTGAATTAGGTGTTTTTTGGACTGATATTTTTAATGAGATCGAAAATTACAAAAAAAAATGTTTATGTGCTAATTTAACTGGCGCATAAGTTCACTGAGCCATTCTTTAAATTCATTTCCAAAATCCTCCCGCTTGAGGCCATATATCACATTCGTTTTTAAAAAATCCAGTTTATTCCCGATATCATATCTGATCCCATCGAATCTCAAACCATACATATCATGATCCCTCACCATGAGTTGCATGGCGTCTGTTAACTGTATTTCATCATTTTTTCCCGGTTTGACTTTTTCAAGATATTCGAATATTTCCGGGGTAAAAATATATCTTGAAGCAATGGCAAGATTAGAGGGTGCTTCTTCCACCGAGGGTTTTTCGATGAAATCCTTAACTCTGAAGGTGTGGTCTGCAATTTCTTTTCCCTCAATTACCCCATAACGGGAAACAACCTGAGGGTCAACTTCCTCAAGTGCTACAACCGAACATTGGTATTGGTTATAAACCTCCATCAATTGTTGTGTAACCGGAATTTTACTATTGGATTCGATAAGGGTATCGCCCAGTAAAACAGCAAACGGCTCATTATTCGTATGGAATCTCCCGTACCTTACAGCGTCGCCCAGACCCTTCAGTTCCTTTTGCCAGATAAAATGAATACTTGCAAGATCTGTAATCTTTTTGATTTCATCCAGTTCCTCTTGCATTTTTTTCTCTTCCAGTTGCATCTCAAGCTCATAATTTCGGTCAAAATGTTCCTCAATGGATCTTTTGCCTTTTCCAATGATCATAAGAATATCGGTTATACCCGATTCAGTAGCTTCCTCCACTACCCTCTGTATGGTAGGTGTATCAACAATGGGCAACATTTCTTTGGGTTGAGATTTTGTTGCGGGTAAAAAACGGGTTCCGAAACCTGCTGCCGGAATAATGGCTTTCTTTATCATTTTCATCTATGGCTTTGTTTAATTATCGTATGTGAAAAAAAATTATCACTCATAATCTGATATGGGGAAAGGATTTTTCAAGTAATAGATCGTATCAATTTTCTGTTTTCTCTCTTACGATGTCAGGAATAATCAGATCAACGCCTATTTCTCCAAGCCTTACCTTTAATTCCTGCAGGCTGGCGTAATCGGGATAGGTTCCTATAATAGCGCCTCCCGATCCGGTAAATTTAGCAGATGCACCGGTTTTCCGGGCAACTTCAACCATCTGGAGATTTTTATCACTCAATTTCATAACCGATCTGCGGACATCGAAATTTTGGTTCATTAACTTGCCTACCCTTTTTATATCCTTAGAAAGAAGTGCGGTATAGGTCTCATCCGTTAAGCTTTTCCATTTCTCTATAGCTTCCAAAACGGCTTTTTCTCTTATGTTATAGCGTTCTCTGAAATTATCATGTACCATTTCAGATCCTTCAGACAAATCCCTTCTGTATGCAATATATAAATTTGGAAAGCTTTCAGCAGGAATTTCAGTATAATTACCATATCCCCGTCGTTTCATCATTTTCTCATCGAAGTCCATAAGAACAGGAGTTTCATAAGCCTGAGCAACACGATCCTGTAGTCCGGCGGATATTTTCAATTCCTTTGTTTCTACCGACAAAACGAGATTGGCAAGCGCAGGAATAGGAATATTGACATTAAAAAACTTCATTAAAGCCCGCATACAGGCAGTTATGATGGCACTGGAACCTGCAAGTCCCAGCCTGAAGGGGATATTCGAGAAATAGCGAATGGTGAAATTTTTTTCGGCCAGCCTGATGTCATTATCCACACAATACTCATAAAATCTTTTAATAGAAGCTTTTAACAATCGGACCCCTCCATAATAACCATACAGACCTACCTCACCGGCCAGGTTTGAAATGCTTTTAAAAATGGCAGAATCATACTCTGAAGGTATTATTTCCAGGTCCGGAGATTCATAAAGCACAATTTCTGCTTTAAAGTTTTTGAAAAGAAATGCAATGGTCTTTCCAAAATAACCATCTGACGGATTACCGATCAGAGCTGCACGTGGATAGGAAAGTGTTTTTATTATCAATGTCCTGTAATTTAGTTAATTTTTAAAGATCCGGTATTTTGCAATTCCATTTTTCTGAAAAAAATAGGCAAAAGAAGTTTTGATTACCCCAATTCCATAGGTGGCACTTCTTCTGAAATTTATGGAGGAAGCTTCTTTAAAATACTTCGTGGGACAGGTAATTTCGGCAATTTCAAAACCTGCATAAAAAATCTGAGCAAGCATTTGATTATCGAATACAAAGTCATCAGAGTTAGCCTTATAATCAATAGAACGTAATACATTTGCTGAAAATGCCCTAAATCCGGTATGGTATTCCGATAGTTTTTGATTCATGATGATGTTTTGGAAAAGGGTCAGTACGCGGTTAGCCAAATACTTATAAAGTGGCATACCGCCTTTAAGTGCACCTTTTCCAAGAATCCTGGACCCCAGAACCACTTCATAAACATCATTGGCAATGATCCATGCCATGGAATGTATCAATTTTGGGGTATACTGATAATCCGGGTGAAGCATGATGATGATATCTGAATTTAATTCCAGCGCTTTATCATAACAGGATTTCTGATTACCTCCATATCCTCTGTTGCTTTCGTGTATTACAATATGTTCAATTCCTACTTTTTTTGCAATCTCAGGAGTTTCATCACTGCTCCTGTCATCTACAAGTACTACTTCATCGACAATTTCAAATGGGATTTCACGATAAGTCATCTCCAGGGTTTTAGCTGCATTGTAGGCAGGAAGAACAACAGTTAGTTTTTTATTTTTTATCATTCTGAACGTTTTGTAAATACAAATCCATTTTTTTCATACAGGAGTTCCAACTGGGGATATTCCCTCAGGTATCTTTCTTTGCGCTGAGTTTTAAATACAAAATACGCAGGTTTATCAATTTCGCCATTCAGCAACCACTCGGTTTCGGTTGCTTCAGAATTGTCGTAAGGTTGTATCCTTGAATAGTAAAGGTGTGCATAGGACTTGAAACCCAATGTACTGACATAGGCATCTTCATTTTCCAGACTTTTATAAAACTCAATGGCAGCACGCTGGGTATAGCCTTCAATTCTTGGTGTAATGAATAAAATACTTGCATAGGTAAAAAGGAGAGTTGCAGAAAAAATGCCCGCAATCCTGGGAATGATCTTTTTGAGGCCGAACATAATATATAAAATGATCAGGAAAAATAAGATACCGATCAGCATTTCAAATCCTGACCAATGGACATCAGCTTCAAGGTTAGCAAGGGCAAAAGGGTCATTGATCCATTTCTCAAGGGGCAATTTCTCTTTGTATTTACCAACAAGAGTGATCAATACCACCGCTGCAGCATAGATGAAAGAAACTACGATAAGCAGAATCTTTTTATATTTCCGGAAAACTTTCTTTTGTTGAATGATTCGGAAAACCATTTTTGTTCCCAAAAAAGTGAGGGGAAAATAGCATAAAGAAGAATAATGAACAATCTTGGTATCAACAATGGTAAATAATATGAGTACAACCCAGAAGGTTATTCTCATCCATAACCCAAAAGATTTGGAGCGATAAAACTCAAGAATGGACCCGAATAATGCCGGAAGGGCAAAAACTGATCCCGGAAATACTCCGATAAACAATACAACAAAATGATAAAAGAGAAATCCTCCGTGTCCGGCATCCTCTGTGCTGAATAATCGAATCTGATAAACAATGAAATCCCGGATGATATCCATATTTCCGTTGAGCATTTGCAGAACGAACCAGGAACTACCACTAAGAACCAGCACCATGACGAAAATCAAAACATCTTTCAGACTGGTAGTTATCCTGGCTTTCACCATAAAAAGATAGACAATGAAAACCAGGATAAGAACAAGAAGGGCGACTGGCCCCTTGGTAATTACTGCCAGACCCAAAAATAGTGCTGATAAGAAAAGGTTTTTTATTCTTTCCTCCTGGAAGATAAAGTAATAGCTAAAATGTACAATCCCCAGAAAAGTAAACAGGTTAAACCAGGGATCAATTATTCCGGATTTGAAATAAAAAAACGGAAGAACACTTCCGGTGTAAACCAGCATCCATAAAAGTCCGAATTTCTCGTCTATTATACGTCTACCTACCCGGAAGATCACAATAAGACTGAAAATACCGGCAATGGCATTGGGAAAACGCATGGCAAATTCATTCAACCCGAAAATTTTTGCCGATAATACCTGCAACCAAAAGAAAAAGGGAGGTTTTTCCCAGAAAGGCTCATAATTGATCTGAACCGTCAGAAAGTTACCTGTCTCCAGCATTTCTCTGGTCGATTCTGCAAAATTTATCTCATCCCAGTCGAACAAATGTACATCTCCTATAAATGGGATAAAGAAAACCACTCCGGCAAGTATAGCAAATAAATAAGCAAAACCAGGTTTTATTTTCATTTGAGTTTAGGTTTAATAATTCTGGAGCCCAAAGATCCATCCAACCATGATTTTTTCCATTGAAAAACCCAATGATAAAAAATATATGAAGTCAAAACTCCAATTAAGGATCCTGCAATTACATCTACAGGAAAATGTACAGCGAGATAAACTCTTGAATATCCTGCCAGTATTGCAATGAGAGTCAATGATAACTTCAGATAACCTTGTTTCACCAAAAATGAAATACCGACAAAACAGGCGAAAGCTGTTGTTGAATGCCCCGAAGGAAATGAAAACATCAGGGGAGTATCGTAAGCGGGAATGGTATAAATATCCATGGCAAGCTCATTAAAATAAGCAACCGGCCTGAGTTTATCTTCACACACCAGGCGCTTGAGAAATTGTACGATTATCCCTGAAGATATAAAAGTCAGTGCCAGATAAATCCCGTACCGTATTCTGTAAATAAGGAAAAACAGGGCTACAATTGCTGCAAAAAAACCATCGCCAAAAAAGGTAACGTAAGGCATTACCCTGTCGAGAAGAGGGGAATGCAGACGGTTAAGAATCAAAAAGCTTTCGGCTTTGGGAAAAACAAAAATATATATTAGGCCTATGATTAGAAAGGCATAGTAATAGTAAAGGTCTTTATTAATAAACTGTATTCTTTGACTCAATTTCGGGAGATTTATTTTATTTAAACTTTATGTTAGCATTCACTAAAAGAATTTACCTGAGCAATTCCCTGCCTGTTACCTTATTTTTATGTGTTGCCGGAACTCCTTTTTTCATCCATGTGGGCATAGGTTCAGATTTCAAAAAATGATCGAAAAACTGCATCATCCTGATATCCAAATCTATCCTGTTTGGCCAACGCTTTAGATTATGGGCCTCATTATTATAGGTAAGCATCCATGCCGGCTTATTAAGCCTTCTCAGGGCAACAAAGTATTCAATACCCTGATACCATGGAACAGCACCGTCATCATCATTATGCATGATTAAGACAGGAGTTTCGATGCGGTTAGCATGAAATAAGGGTGAATTTTCAAGATATAAATCCAGTTCGTCCCAGAGAGTCCCTCCTATTCTGCTTTGTGTCTTTTCATACTGAAACATCCGGCTCATACCGGTGCCCCACCTGATCCCCCCATAAGCACTGGTCATATTACTTACCGGAGCACCTGCCATAGCGGCTGCAAAAAGATTTGTTCTGGTAATAAGCCAGGCAATTTGATATCCTCCCCAGCTCTGCCCCTGCAGTCCCATCCGCTTGCTGTCAATAAAAGCATATCGTTCAACCATGGCTTGTGTTCCCGACACAACAGCATCATAAGCACTCTGACCAGGATAGCCGATCCGATATATTATATCAGGTACGAAAACCACATATCCGTTACTGGTGCAAAAAGCAGGATTAATAATGCTCCTGCTTGGAGAAGGAATTCTGTGCCGGTGAATTCCTTCGGAAGACAGTTCATAAAAATACACCAGCATAGGATATTTTTTTGTTGTATCAAGGTCCTCGGGGGTATAAAGCCTGCCTTTTAATTGATCCCCGTTAAATGATAACCAGCTAACCAGTTTTACATCTCCCCATAGATAATTATCCTGTTGGGGATTGGTTTCTGAAATCTGGTTTACTGTGTTCATTTTTTCTCCTTCCGCGAGATAGAGGTCATTAAAATCTTCAAAGTTCCCTCTGCGAAAGGCAAAAATCTCCTCTTTTTTTGCCCGGATCAAATGAGAGTAATCATGTGAAGAAGAAATTAATTCTGTCAGCTTTCCATTTTTAAGAAGATAATATCCATCATCCATGCACTCCGAATCAAAAGCTGACAGATAAAGGGGTTCATCCAGCTTTATGCACACCTCATCTTCATCCAACTTTTTATATCGCAGGTAAACTTTATTAGCGCGCCCCTTACCGCCGGTAAGGTTTACAGGAGCCTGTTTCCCGGAAGGATCAATTTTCCAGATATCATAGCGGTCGTATATCAACACAAATTCATCATTTTCCGTAAACCCGGCAAAACCATAACTTGAGGGAAATTGAGGAAGGTCATGCTTTTCATTATAAAAACTAACCTCTATGTCCTGAGTTAGATTTTTCTTTTCCCCGGTTGAAATATCAATCGATATCCAGGCACTGTCGGTTAAGGAATAATAAAGCAAATAATTCCCAAAGGGTGATAAGCTTATATTCGCCGTAATTTTCTTTTCAAGCAGTCTTTTTTCTCCACTGTGGGCATCTATGGAATATACATCCCGGTATCTAAGACCCTCCCAGGAGATCAGTTTTCCATAATGCGCATCAGCATAACCCAACATAACATCACCATTTCCTTCATGCATGGTTTTGACCGATCTGACAACAGAATCTGCAAGCTGAACCGGTATTTTTCTCTGCATATCATAATAAGCCAGATAGGTTCGTTTCTTTTCCTGTTCCAGTTGTTTTTTCTGCATAGGCTGTAAAAGCTGATCCTCCCAGCTCCATACATCAAGCGACACACGTTCATCTTCCAGCAAAGTATCTTCAGGTTCTCTTTCTTTCATCGGAGAGGTTCCAAAATACAATCTGTCCGAATTTCCGGAGAAATAAATCTTTGCATGCATATTCACAAGCATATTCCCCGGAAGTTGACTTCCCATGCTATCAATTAAAACTTCCGTATTTTTTTTCCCAATTTCCCAATAGTGCAATTCAAAACCTGCTACTTTTGAGCTATCATCAGCAAAAAGAAAAGCCATCTTCTTCCCGGAATCATCTACCTTCAGGTTTTTAGCTATTCCATTCCCTTCATGACAAATATCCAGTACATTGTTTTCAAAACTTAAGGCATACACAACAGACATCAGGGATGTATCAGTTGACATTTGATGAAAGCCCACGAGCTTCCCATTTTTCGAAAGAGAATAGGCAGCAATGTTTTCAAATCGTTGGCTGGACTTATCTTCAGGATCATAAACAACCAGATCAGCTAGTTTATGTTTTTTTTTCAGGCCAGACTTATCTTTCTCCCCCTCATTTTCATCCTGGTTTTCTTCTTTAGCTTTTATTTCAACAAAAGCATGATGATAAACAAGCAAGTTGTTACCTTCCTCACTTAAACGGAAAGAGCGGACGTTTGCAATTTTCTTAATCTTTCCTGAATTCAGATCCATGATAAAAAGTGAATCTTTGGGCATTTCACCTTCTTTCTTTTTCGCTTTTTTTGCTGCCCGAAGGGTATCAAAGGGCACTTCAATCATTCCAACCAGGTATTCAGAATTTAAGCTAAACGCTGCCCTGCTCCCTCTTTCAATGGTGTCATTTTTTTCAGCTTTCACATCCCTGATTACCAAAATCCTGTCGCCTTTTTGTGGAGCAACCTCCCATGATAAGTAACGTCCATCCGGAGAAAATTTGGGGTCATTTATTTCTTTCCAGGCTTCATAAACCTCTGTGGAGAGGGGAAGTTTTTCCTGTGAAAAAACTGAAAGTGAGAAGGTCAAAAAAATAGCAACCAAAAAATTTATTTTCATATTTCGCATTGCAGAATCCTTGTGTTACGTAAGAAATTTTAAAGATAATTTTTTTTCTCTTTATCAAAAACTAAGTTCTGTCCTATTTAAAATTGTTCTCTATATATAAATTTCTATTTTTGGAGTTCAATTATAAATGAAAATAACGATGAACACTGAAGAATTAATACAAAGCTTTCACGAAAATTTTGGAGAAAACGGGAATAAACCTGAGGTTTTTTTCTCCCCCGGCAGAGTGAATCTTATTGGCGAGCATACCGATTATAATGGAGGTTATGTTTTTCCCTGTGCCCTTGATTTCGGAACAAAACTGGTCATAAGAAAAAATGAACTGAACAAATATCGTTTTGTGACCACCAATTTTGATGATAAGGCTGAATTACCTTCTAAAACCGGTCTTGAAAAGAAAAATAATCACTGGTATAATTATCCTATGGGGGTAATTGATCAATTCAATAAACGTGGCATAAGATTTACCGGACTGGATTTTCTATTTTCTGGTGACATTCCCAATGGCGCAGGTCTTTCAAGCTCAGCCTCCATTGAAACGGTAACTGCTTTTGCCCTTAATGAACTTTTTGATCTGGGCTTTGAAAAGATGGAAATGGTAAAGCTTTGCCAAAAAGCCGAAAATGAATTTGTTGGCGTGAATTGCGGGATCATGGATCAGTTTGCTGTAATGATGGGAGAAAAAGATCATGCTCTTTTTCTGAATTGCGCTACCCTGGAGTATGAAAAAGTTCCTTTGAAAATGGATGGATATAAACTGATCATTTCCAACACGAACAAACGACGGGGATTGGCTGATTCAAAATACAATGAAAGAAGAAGCCAGTGTGAAACCGCAGTTGAACTGCTAAGCCTGGAAAACCCCATCGAAAATTTAAGTGCAATAAGCTTTGATGATTTTCAGAATCAGAAGGCTTTGATTAAAGAAGAAATTGTACAGCAGCGCGCCAAACATGTAATTTCTGAAAATTATCGTGTTTTACTGGCAATTGACGCCCTGAAAGCAAACCGTCTGGAGCAATTCGGGAAACTTATGAACGAATCCCACGATTCGCTCCGTGAAGATTATGAGGTCACAGGTGTTGAACTTGACAGCCTGGTGGAAGAAGCAAGGAAGGTCGACGGAGTCTTGGGTTCGCGTATGACAGGAGCAGGTTTTGGAGGTTGCACTGTTAGTCTGGTGAAGGAAGATGCCATTGATGAATTTAAAAAGAAGGTAGGGGAAGGATATTATGAAAAAACCGGCCTCATTGCAGATTTTTATATTGCCGAAGTAGGTGAGGGTGCAAGGAGGATTTAAACCATGGAGGTTCAGGGTGAGGCTTTTGAGTGACTCCAATAAAGCTTCCGGCAGAATTGGGGTCGAATTCAGCCACTTTAGCGATTAAAATGACTTAATTGAACAAATTAAGTCACTTGAGCGAATGGTTTGACTTGAGTGATAATAGCATTATTTGGAAGGCTTAGTCAGATTTTCTGTCCGACCGATGGCCGCAACCTTCTGTACAGATTGCTAATGAATAGTTTATAATCTTTTACCATTATTATTATCAATGAAAATGGCAGTAACCAGATTACTCTGGATTGAAATCTTTCGTATGGCGAATTTAATCCTGCAGTTACAAAAGAATT
>CAZQOV010000038.1:0-15663 GCA_964595055.1 uncultured Bacteroidaceae bacterium
ATTTGTGCGGTGTTAATTTACACTATTTGTGTAAACCTATATCAGGACAAGTCACGGTGAGCGGTGAATGGTAATTAGTGGTGAGCGGTGTGATGCTTAAATTATCAAAAGATTAAGCTTTTGAGGACTTGTCTGTTTGAGATATGCCAATTACAGCTAGAAACCTGAATACGCGACTTTGCGGCTGGAAGACAACCTACTGCCCCAGCTTTCTCCCCGTTTTTTGCAAAAACAGGTCATCCAGAGTGGGTTTATGGTAATCGAAGTCTTTGACAGTAAGATTATTCTTTTCAAGAAAATCGAATAAAAGGGGAAGATCGCGCGGGACATTATCCAGGGAGCACCAGCCTTTCCTGATTTCTTTTTTCCAATGAATGGAAAGTCCATTTAATTTATCCTCAATATCTGAAGGAATATTTTCTTTCACCTCAAATTCAGCTACTTTATTCATATCTTCCGCTTCCAGAAGCTCATCAAGTGTTCCCTGGGCAATGATCTCCCCTTTATCAATGATCACGATCCTGTCGCATAAATAGGAGGCTTCCTCCATGTAATGAGTGGTTAATATAAGGGAAGTTGCCTTTTCTTTTTTCAATCCTGTAAGAATGTCCCATATTTCCCTTCTGGCAGTTGGATCCAGTCCGGTAGTGGGTTCATCCAGAATCAAAATTTCAGGATCATTGATCAGGGCTATGCCCAAAGCCAATCGCTGCCTCTGCCCTCCCGATAAATTTTTCGTATATGCCTTCCTCTTTTCTTCAAGTCCTGTAAGCTTTAACAGCTCTTCCACCTTGGAATCGTCAGCTTTATAAAAACTGGCGAACATTCTCAGAATCTCAATGGTTGTAATTTTTTCAAATAACTTGGTTTCCTGAAAGGAGATCCCTAGGATCCCATATAATTCTTCTTTATTATCTTTCAATTTTTTACCCTTAATGAGAATTTCCCCTGCATCGGGATAGCGGATCCCTTCAATCATTTCTACAAAGGTTGTTTTACCTGCTCCGTTTGGTCCAAGTAAGGCAACATATTCACCGGGCTTTAAGTCAAAGTCAATATTTTTTACGGCTTCAACCTTCCCAAATGATTTCTTCACAGAATGTGCGGTAATTAGAGAATCAGACATTTTAATATATAAAGGTTTATCAATTATGGTATTGCTTATAACAAGGGGTAATCCTTTTTGTTATTCCAAAAGATAAAAAATGAATACGCAACCCTTTCCCCTCATTTTTCATCCATGAGAAAATACCGTACCATTACCCACAAAATCTAAAAATCATGAAAAAAATTGTCTTTATTGCCGCAATCATATTCTTTTTCTTCTCATGTACAAAAGATGAAAGCGATATTCTCACAGATAAGTCAGGAGGTGATAGATACACACTTTCTGAAGGTTCATCATCATCAGGATCGGGCGCTTCATCAGGTTCAGGAGGGGGGAACGGAACAGATACACAGATCGAACCCGGACAGATAACAGCTGCAGAATGGAACGATCTGGAAAACTGGGATTTCTGGACTGATCTTATCAATGGGCAGGATTATTCCCGGATGCCTGAGTACTGGTCCTTCGACCTCTCTGAGCGAATTTCTGTCCTTTTAAAAGAAAAATCAGGAGAACCGGCCGTAAATATCCTGGTGGAACTTATTAATGATGCTGAAGATGTGATCTGGTCAACAAAAACTGACAACAGGGGGAGTGCTGAATTATGGGCGGCTATGACAAATCCGTTCCAGGAAAACCAGGATTTGGATTTAAGAATAAAGAACCGGGTTTATGAGGATATCAGGTATTTTGAAGATGGAATCAATGAGATTAGCCTGGAAGAAAATATCTCTCCGTTTGAAAAAACGGCTCAGATCGCCTTCATGGTCGATGCCACCGGATCAATGTCTGACGAACTGGAATACCTGAAAGTTGAGCTTGTAGATGTAATAGGTGAAGTGAGATTAGCGAATCCTAACACATCTATTTCAACCGGGTCTGTCTTCTATCGTGACCAGGGAGATGAATATGTTACAAGAGTGTCTGCTTTCACTCCTGAAGATGATAATACCATCCGTTTCATTAAAAATCAATATGCGGAAGGAGGAGGCGATTTTCCTGAAGCGGTTCACACTGCCCTGGATAAATCGCTTAACCAATTGCAATGGTCATCTGAGGCTGGCACGAGGATCCTGTTCCTTCTTCTTGATGCCCCCCCTCACTATGAGAATCAGATAATTTCCCAGATTCACCATCTGGTAAAGGATGCGGCTGCCAGAGGAATTAAGCTAATCCCCATTACAGCCAGCGGAATCGACAAGGAAACTGAGTTTCTGATGCGTTACCTTTCAATAGCCAGCAATGGAAGCTACGTGTTTATTACCGATCACAGCGGCATCGGGGGAGAACATCTGGAAGCTTCGGTGGGTCAGTATGAAGTGGAATTTTTAAATGAGCTTATGGTTAGACTAATTAATAAGTATATTTAGACGATGGAAAAGGAGCTTTTTAGAAGGAAAGGAAACGGCACGCGGTTTTGAAAGCTCAAAAAGCTGCATTGTGTAGCTCTAACGATCATACTAAAGGTGTGGATGGCAACATTCAGGCTTTTCCAGGTAGATCTGCAGTCTCAGAGCTGCATTTGATAAGTGTATTCGAACCACACGACCCGTATTAGACGGTCTCGGACTTATCATGGTGTTACATAGCCCTCACATCTTTACTCCCTCGCCTTCCCTTTGTCCTTATTTGTATTTTCTCAGAAAAATGTTAAATTGGGGTTGACTTTAACCGGAATTTTTCTGTGGAAACACATACCTTCTATGGGTAAAAAATATTTTTATGTTAGTGTTTTTGCCATTGCCATGGCGTTCCTGGAAACTTCAGTGGTAATTTACCTCAGAGAATTAATGTATCCGGAAGGATTTATCTTCCCTCTTGTTCCCATTGATCCCGATATCGCATTGACTGAAATTCTCCGGGAAGCAGCTACCCTGGTTATGCTGGTAATGATAGGAGTTTTGGCCGGAAATCGATTTGCAGACAGGTTTGCCTGGTTTCTGTATAGTTTTGCCCTCTGGGATATTTTCTATTATGTATTTCTTAAATTGATGATCGACTGGCCGGAAAGCCTGTTGACCTGGGATATATTATTTTTAATCCCGGCCACGTGGACAGGTCCTGTATTAACCCCCATCCTGGTATCTCTGGTGATGATCCTTCTAGCCTCCATGATTAACTATTTTACCGAAAAAGGAATAAGGGTCCATCTCACCTTGATTGAGTGGACAGGACTTATATTGGGATCTATTATCCTGATAACCGGCTTTATCTGGGATTATTCCAAATTTATCCTTCAGGAATTTACACTAAGGGAAATATTTTCTCTGCCGGATAAAAAGCCTTTTTATGACTTTTCTATTCAATACATACCTCAGCGATTTTCCTGGTTGATATTTTTTACAGGGATGCTGATCATTCTTCTTTCTATGCTAAGCATGTATACAAGATGGAAGAAAGAAAAAATATGACCGGTCCTGCGCAAAGTATTTTACATGAACGGCCAAAGAAAATGATTTTTTTTTCTGACACTATTATTATCTTTGAAGAATATTAGGTTCAAAATTCCATATTCATAAACCATAAAAACCTTGAAAAAAAAATGAAGAGCAGAAGAAAATTTATCAGGACTGCAGGACTGATGACTGCAGGTGCCATTCTTAGTCCTGGTTTTGCATGTAAACCCGGCAAAAAAAATGAAACTTCAGAGGCAAAAAATGATGAAGTTAAAAAAGATATAGGCATACAAATATACACCCTGAGAAACCAGATTGATGAAAGTCTGGAAAAAACGATGGAAAAAGTAGCAGAAATAGGATATTCATGGATAGAAGCCTTTGGTTATGAAAACGGCAGGATTCTTGGCAAAACTCCTCTTGAATTTAAGAAACTTGTCAACGATCTTGGAATGACTTTGCCCAGCATCCATTCTGTTACCGAAGTATCCTCGGGGAAAGGTAAGTCTGCGATTCTGGATGCCATGAAAGTTACCATTGAAGATGCTAAAACTGCCGGAGCCAAATATCTGGTATATGCTTACCTCGAGGAAGCAGAGAGAGATTCAATGGATGATTATAAACGCCATGCAGATCTTTTTAATTCTTTCGGAGAATTATGTAAAGATGCGGGCATTCAGTTTGCTTATCATAATCATGATTTCGAGTTCATTAATTTTGACGGAGTGATTCCTTACGATTACCTGCTTGAAAATACAGATCCTGAGCTGGTAAAAATGGAACTTGACCTGTATTGGATTACCAAAGCAGGTGAAGATCCTGTGGATTATTTTAAAAAGTATCCTGGTCGGTTTGAATTATGGCATGTAAAAGATATGGAACCGGGTGAAGAAAAATTCTTTGCAGAAGTGGGACATGGTGTCATAGATTTTCAAAGAATATTCGATCAGAGAAAAGTATCGGGTATGAAATATTTTTTTGTAGAACAGGATGACAGCCGGAGGGATCCATTGGAAAGCATCAGAATGAGTTTTCAATACCTGGACAATGCCGAATATGTCTAATTTAAAGGCAGTAGATTTTTCTGAAAACGCTTTAGTCACCCTCAGACCCAAGCGCAAAAAAATGATCACCAGTTAGAAAAAGCATTTTTAGCTATATAATAAAAGTCATCTTAATTAACAAAAAACCAGGATATTAATAAGGCATCCTCTTTACTACCCTATTCAAACCGCAGACAAGACAGGTAATGTGAGATCGAGGATGCTGTATGATTTATGCTAAGCGAAAAGCTCCTGAGGAACAAAGGATCAGTGTTTCCGGGAGCTTTTGCTTCTATCGTCTCTTTTGAACCACCTAACATGCTGCATTTAACTAAATCCCAATGTCTTGATTTAAGGGGATAGACCCGTGTTATTTCCTATGCGAATTTGAAGGAAAGTCCAGAGGTGCAAAAAGGGGAATTGCCGTCAAATTGTAAAGAATCCGGAGTTTTAGTTCCCCTTTAAGACCGCCTCAAATGGCAAAATATTCAACAGTAGAGTTGCTCCTATCAAAAAAACTGGCATATAGATCGATGAAGTTAAAGATGGGTTGTTTAGTAAAGCTCCGGCTCTGACCTTACTGTTTCTGATCCCCGAAAACAGGCTTCTTTTCTCACTGGTTAAGTGGATGAATTCCGAATCTTTTCCTACCCTCAAAACAAAACATTTTTACTCCGTATCCGTTTACTTGCAGAAGATGGAATATCGGGTTTTTCTCAGGCTAAAGTTCAGGTTAAAAACATGTCCAAGGAGAAAAATGGGCAGCCTGCATTGATCAAGCTTTTATGTTAAAAAATACTGTTTATCACTACCTTTTTGATTATTAATGCAATACGTGATAGAAAAAGCTAAATTTTCATTGAATATTTTTTAGAAGAATGTGTTTCTGAAAATAAATAAAAAAATATATTTGTCAGGTCAATCCTTCATTAAGAGGAGTTATTAATTTAATATTTTGTTGGGCTATGAAGATTTACAATCTGAATTCAAAACTTGATTTTGGTGAGTACAAAGGAAAAACGATGAAAGAAGTTTTCATAGAAGATCCTGAGTACATTGAAGAATGCATTTTAGATGTATCTTCTTTCTGTTTTAATCCTGCCAATATCGAAACATTGGAGGATATGAATGATGAATTTGCATTTTCACAGGAAGCAGTAGATAAACTGGAAAGCAAATTCGATGCATATGAAGAGCAGGAAAACAAATTTGATGATGTGGAGAATTTCATTCCGGAGGATTTAAAGGATTTTAGTTTCGATGAAGATCTGGATGATGATTATGATGACCCTGCCGGGTATTACGAAGATGGATATGGATATTGATTTCCCTGGATCTGTCTTGCTTTGCCAATTCTGAACAGACTCAGGCAAAGGCTTCATCTGATGAGAAATCATTTACAGCCGATTCCGTCTCGTATCTGTTATAAACATCTTTTTCAAATCCTTTTTCCTTAAATATGATACTTTTATCAGCAGCAGAAACCTCCATAGACTTATTTGGAATAAGGGTTCTTGAACCCATGACGACACTGACTGATCTAATCGTTTCTGCTGTTTGTTATTATGCCTTTTTTCGTTTGATAAAAATAAACCGGTCTGATCTTCATTTTAAGTTTATGAACTGGTTTTTTCTCACCATGGGAATTGCTACTACCCTTGGAGGCCTTATCGGACATGGATTTCTTTATCTTTTTACTTTTGCATGGAAACTGCCCGGATGGTTAACCAGCATGCTTTCGATCTCACTTCTTGAGAGAGCTTCTATAGAATACGCCAAACCTTTGCTTCAACCCAGGTTTAGAAAGGTCATGGACTGGGCCAATATAATTGAATTGATTACGTTTATGATCTTAACCTTTTCAACGCTTAATTTTCTTTTTGTTGAGATTCATTCTGCATTTGGATTATTGGTAATCAATACCCCCCTGCATCTTTATGTATTCTGGAAAACCCGCAGTAAGGGAAGTGGAATAATGCTCATGGCAATCGGATTTGCAGTACTGAGCGCCCTGGTATTTATGAATGAGATCACACTGCATAAATGGTTTAATTACCTTGATTTTTCTCACATAATAATGGCTTTAGGTGCATATTTTTTCTACAGGGCTGCCCTCCATTTAAAATTAAAAACCGGGTAATGCTGCTTTGTCTGCCTTTTTAACAGGAAATTCCAGGCAGCTTAACATTCAATCGACCGGATGGGTAGTAATAAATATAAAAACGCCTGTTTTTTTATCATTCCGGTAATGGTTGGCCGAAAACACTGAAGCATAGACAGTTTTGTTTCCGTTTTTCTTCATACCCGAAATATAACAGTGAATATCCCCATCCATAATAAAAGAAAGATCCCGCCAGGCGATTACATTTTTACGGGTTACATATAGGTTTCTGACCCAGGGTCCCGGTCTGCCCATCAGTTTTTCCCCATATACAGAATACAAGATTTCAAATCCAGAGCTTTTAAACTCGTTGGTATAATAATCATAAATAGGGGTAGGATCATGATGCAGGGGTATTTTATATATCACAGTTTTTCGGACTCCTTCAATATCCTGATATGAAAATTCCATTTCTCCGTTATTGCCAATACCCGGATTGCTTGTCACAATTCTATGATTATCAAATTCATTGCGATAATATTCAATAATACCCCCAGGAAAACGTTTAAAAAACCCATCTTCAGAACCAGACCGTATATCATTTTCCTGATAATTACCTGAAAAAGTGATCTTTATCAGCGAGTATACCAGAGGAACGATAAGTAAAACACCAATTATCAGAAGTCCTGTACTCATGAAAAACCTATTATTGAAAGGCTAAAAATAAAAAAAGGTAGAATTAGAACGAATCATTTCATCAAAAAACTGGCGGAGAGTATTCCTGGAAGTACCATATAGGATTAAGCTTTGGCAATATTTCTAATCATTCCTTTAAAAACAAATATTTGGAAAGGAAAAAGCAAGATCCAGTAAAGTCTGCCTTTCAATCCTTTTGGACGAAAAGTGGCAGTTTGATGCAAATAGTTCTCATCATCAATCTTAAATTCCAACCAGGCATCGCCACCGGGTAATTTCATTTCTGCAAACAATAAGAATCGTTTATTTTCTCTGGAAACAAAAATAACCCGTCAAAAATCAAGAACATCTCCATGATGAACCTCTGTTGGATGGGTCTTTCCCCTTCTCAGCCCCACTCCACCGGCAAGTTTGTCTAAAAACCCACGAAAACGCCATAAACGGTTTGCATAATACCATCGTTTATCGCCTCCAAGGGACCAGAGGTTGTTTAATGCTCGTTCTACATTTTCGACTTTCATCTTTTTCCTGTCTTCTACACACCCGTGGCTGGGAACCTCAGTTTGCGCATCCGGGTTTTTGTCTTTCATGCTGCTGATAAGGCTGTCTTTCCAGTTGGAAATGATCATATTCTGTTCAATACGGCTAAATGCATTCTCGATGGACTCTCTGTAATCTTTATGCGTAAGAAAGTCACCCTGGGGATTAAAAAAAACTGTCCCGGGCTTTCTAAAAACCCTGGATTCTATCCTGTAATTCCTAAACTAATCGGTAACTTTAGGGTTTATTTAATGGAAACCTTTAAATATAGGCTATGAGATTTTTGGGTGTCTTGTTCATTGCTTCCTTTCTACTGTTTTCATGTGGAAGAATGAATGATTATCAGAAAAATATAGATTTAAAATCTGATTGGAAATTCTATCCCATGGATGAGCCTGGTTTCATGGCACCCGAATTTGACAAAGATTCATGGCTTACAATAGATCTGGTTCCTAATAAGGAAAGCAATGTACCCATATCAAATCAGGCTATTGCAGAGTTGACCGATACCCTAACCATAATACCCGGTTGGTATAGAAAAACATTCCTAATAGAGCAGGAAAACAGAGAAAAAAGCATTTACTTATATTTTAATGGAATATTTTCTGATCCTGAACTCTGGCTGAACCAAAATCTCATTGGGGAAGATGCCAGGGTAGATGCGGGTCAGTTATACAAAATATCAAATAATATCCATTATGATAATGTAAATGAGATCACTATCCGTGTTGATAGCAACGTAAGCAATTTTTTTCCTTCAGATCTTGACTGGAGGATTTCGCAGGAGGCCAAAATTGTTATTGCCAACCCGGTTCATATTAGACCCGGCGGCATTGACATTCAAATAACTGATGCTGGCGCAAAAGCAGATCTCGAGATTCGGATAGCAATAATCAATGACGCGCTCGAAAGTAAACGCCTTAAAGTCATCTCACACATTTACCATCCTGAGGATGGAAAACAAGCGGTAGTGAATTCCGGCGGTTTAATGATAGATGACAGACTAAATATTGTCCAGATAACAACGCTGTCCAATCCTGATATGAGCATGAATGGTGAACCTGTTATCTATGAATGTGTAACAGATATTCTTACCCCGGGAAACACCATTCTTGATACATACGTAAAAAGATTTGTAATTCCGAATAAAAATAGTAATTGATTGGTGACTAATATTTAAAACTAAAAAAAAATGATTCTTTCCGGAAGTGGTTTCTTTAGTATCTTAATGCTGATCATTATCGGCGGATTGTTAATCATTTTATTGCCGGTATTTGCGATAGTTGATATTTTGCGAAACCGAAAAGTAAAGGAAAATGAAAAAGTCCTCTGGATAATCCTCATAATAATTATCCCAATTCTGGGTTCCATCCTTTATTTTTTTGCCGGTCCTCAACGCAGAAATAAATAATTAATCCGGAATACTACCGTTTTAATCCTTTACCCTCAAAAAAAATGCGGTTGAAAACACGAGGAGAAATTTTGTTATTTGTTCTTGGCTCAGTCCTGATGATAAATACGCTTTGCTCAAGAAAAATATTTCCGGAACAGGTTTTCAGGAATATAAATTCTTCCAGTGAACGAAAAAGACTTGAGAAATTTATTGATGAAGGTATAGAAAAGGAACTGACCCTTTATCGTATCCAGCCTGAGGATATCATCACATCAGCAAAAAAATATCTGGGTGTTCCTCATTGCATGGGAGGATCCGATGAAAAATGCATGGATTGTTCCGGCCTGATCATGAAAGTTTTTTTAGAAAATGGGATTACCTTTCCCCGCATTTCGGAGGAGCAGGCAAGATTTGGTCGGATTATCCCGGATATGAAAGATCTGAAAAAAGGCGATCTCGTGTTTTTCACCCGTTCTTACCCAACCCATCGATTTATCACTCATTCCGGAATTTATATTGGGAAGAATGATTTTATTCACACATCCTCCAGTAAAGGAGTAAGCATTACTTCACTTGACAATCCCTGGTGGAATGAAAAATTTATTTTCGGAACCAGGATTTTTTAATAATTGAATTTTTTTTCCTCCCTCCAGAGTTTTCAGAGGTATTTTTTCAGTTTCTATTGCAGAATTCATATCAATTATTGAGGAAGAATTTAACATTTGAGCAAAACCTTTTTTTTATTTAGGACATTATTCTGTCGGAACCTCTGAATCACTCAATCAACAAATCAGAAAAACAATGCAATTCCTGCGCAGTTGCCGGCTGATTTCGAACCCGATAATCTTGAGTAGAGAAAAGCAGCAAACAGAACTGAAGAAAAGCCATCCCCGGCAGTTGGTTTTGGTTCGGAGCCATTGTCTCCAAAGATGGTTATATCGCCACAAATTATCACGTGATAAAGGAGGCCAATAAAATCGAAGTGACATTGAAAGATCAGCGAAGTTGTCAGGTAGAAGTAAATTAAAAAATAGCATGGTTTTATTTCATGATACTGGCAATAATTAACTGAAAAAGAGAAAAACCAGTTGGCAAGATTTAGGAAAAGAAAAGAATAATTGTATTTTCGTTAGGAATATAATACAAGACATGTATGGCATTTAAAACCATATCAGAAAGATTTATAAAATCCTTATCTGTACCGGAATACCGGACCATAATTGCAGGGATATTATTCCTGATCTGCACTCAGGCTTTACATTCAATCGGGGTTCAGGAAAATAGCGCATTTAAAAATAAGGCATGGAACCATAATGTACAAAAGCCTTGTATTTATGCGCCGGAGGATTCGGCAATTTTTGCAGAGCTGATAGAAAAAGCTCTTGAATTTAACTGGTATTCTTTGGGCAAGAGTGATGTGATTGAGAAGGTTGCAACCCATTTCCTGGGATTTCCATATAAAGCCGGTACACTGGAACATGATGGTAAAGAAACACTGATAATTAATCTGAGAGAATTTGATTGTACCACTTTCATTGAACATGTAATGGCCCTTTCGCTGAATATCATGAATAAGGAAGTTACTTTTGAGGATTATTGTCAACAGCTAAAAAAAATCAGATACCGCGGGGGAATAATTGATGGATATCCTTCCCGTTTGCATTATTTCAGCGACTGGTTACACGATAATGAGAAAAAAGATCTGATTAAAATTATCCATATTCCCGGCCATTCCGTTATACTTGAAAAGCAAATTAATTTTATGAGTACGCATCCGGGCAACTATAACAAATTAGGCAATGCAGATTTCTTAAAAGAAATAAAAACACAGGAAGAAGAAATCATTCAAAGAACGTTTACATATATTCCCCAGGAAAAGATCAGCGTGGCCACTTCAGAAATCAGATCTGGAGATTTAATCGCAATTACCACCAATATCGCAGGACTGGATATTATGCATACAGGACTTTCTATAAGGATAAATAATCAAATGCATCTTATTCATGCCTCATCGCGATCCAACAAAGTCATAATTTCCGGTGATAATTTACATGATGAGGTAAATAAAAACAAGCTTATGTCGGGTATCATGGTTGCCCGCATAAAATAGGG
Organism: uncultured Bacteroidaceae bacterium; assembly: GCA_964595055.1. Taxonomy (GTDB): domain Bacteria; phylum Bacteroidota; class Bacteroidia; order Bacteroidales; genus CAYRTD01. The sequence continues at coordinate 11,390 of CAZQOV010000038.1, forward strand.
AATATCGATATAATTCCACTTACATTGATGACTCCACTACCCTCCCTAATTATCCGCATGTTTTAACGGAAGTTTTAAAACGAATGTGCTCCCTTTTCCAGGCTCTGATTCCAGGCTTATTTCTCCATTCATAAGATCAGTAAGAGATCTGGAAATTGAAAGGCCAAGGCCGACACCCGGACTTTTCTCTGTTTCCTGATAAAAACGGGTGTAGATTTTTCCCTGGATTTCGGGCTCTATTCCGATTCCGGTATCTATAACACTAAAACGGTAATAATTTTTAGCAGCCTCATAATCAACTGTAAAAATAATACTTCCTTCTGTCGTATACTTGAAAGCATTGGAAAGCATATTACTGAGGATCTGGCTAATTTTTGCCCTGTCCCCAAAAACAGAATCATGTGTCTCAGACACCCTGTTCTTGAGAATAAATTTTAGATTTGTTTTCGATTTCATCCTGAATGTGGAGTAAAGCTGCTCAACCAATCCGGAAATATTAAAACCCGATAAATGAAGACTTATAATGCTTGCATCGAGTTTGGCCTGCTCTATCACATCGTCAATTATGGTCAATAGAATTTCGCTGCTGTTCTGAATGATCTCAATATATCTTTCCTGTTTCTTTCTGGTCAGGTTGGATTTCAAAAGACTGGCAAAACCGTAAATCCCATTCATAGGTGTGCGGATTTCATGACTCATATTCGCCAGAAATGCCGTTTTCAAACGATCGGATTCTTCCGCTTTATTGAGTGCTGACTCCAGTTTATTCTTATCCATTTTCAGTTGCAAATCAAGTTGCTTTTGCTTATTAATGTTTATTGTTAGGCCATCCAGTAATTCATTGACCCCATAAAAAAGCCCCACATTCAAAAATAACAAATTAACCCCTACCGCTGCCCAGGTTACGGGGGTATAATCTCCAAAAAAAACATAATTGAACCAGCCATCTGATGAGAGAAAAATGATGGCAATGTAAAGGATACCATTCAGTAGTAAGGTAAAGCTTCCGGCCTTTTTTCCCAGAATCAGGGTAGAAAAAACGGAGACAGCCAGCAAATAGAGCATTCCCGGTCCATAATTCCCCATAAAAGCAAGTAAACCCGCTGCAAGGAGATAAAGAATACAAATGAATAAGATCTTCTTTATTCTGATGTTTAATTTTGGTTTCAGGATAAAATAAAGTAAAGCAATATATGCCAGGGTATCCATGATTAACAAGGACCACAGCTGAGTTTTAACACATAAAATAAAGGCAGGGATATACGCTATAATACTCAGTGGAAGAAAAATTAATATGGTTTTAAAAAAAAGCTTGTTCCTCCAGTATTCCAGATCCAATTCATCAAGATTTGGTTTCATACCTGTCATTTCCCTGATCGAATTCCTGTATTTCTGCCAGATCCCCATTATTTGTCGTAAATTTGAGCAGAATTGATTTCATGAATTAAACATGTACTTATTACTTTACGTTAATTTGGTGTCAGAGTTTTAAATTTCAAGTTTATGAAAGACATTTTATTGAAACGGTTTTTAAAATATGTTGGAAAAGACACCCAATCGGATGAATTTTCTGATGCTGTGCCCAGTACGTTCAAACAAATGGAATTTGCCAGAATGCTTGAAGAAGAATTAAGATACATTGGACTATCGGAAATATTTCTTGATGAGCGGGGATATCTTATGGCCACACTGCCTTCCAATATAAAGAAGCAAGCTCCTGTAATTGGATTTATTGCCCATATGGATACCAGTCCTGATATGACGGGAGCAAATGTGAATCCCAGAATATTTAAAAATTATGATGGAAAAAACCTAATTTTGAATGAAAAAAAGCACATCATTCTTTCTCCGGATACCTTCCCGGAACTGTTGAATTATAAAGGCCAAACCCTCATAACTACAGATGGCACAACCCTGCTGGGTGCTGATGATAAGGCGGGTATTGCAGAAATAATTACGGCCATGGAATATCTGATTTCGAATCCTGATATACCGCATGGTGAAATAAGGATTGGCTTCACTCCCGATGAAGAGATCGGAAGAGGAGCTGATCATTTTGATATACATAAATTCAGGGCAGATTTTGCCTATACACTAGATGGGGGACAAACGGGGGAGCTTGAATTTGAGAATTTTAATGCGGCACTTGCCGTCATAAGAATTAAAGGAAGAAATGTTCATCCCGGTACGGCTAAAGATAAAATGATCAATTCCCAGCATCTGGCCATGGATTATCATCTACAGTTGCCGCATAAGGAAAGACCCGAACATACGGAAGGGTATGAAGGTTTCTTTCATTTGATCGATTCCAAAGGAAGCGTTGAAAAAACTGAATTAAGGTATCTGGTCCGCGATCATAGTCATTCCAGTTTTGAGTTTCGGAAAAAATTCCTTCGGGATGTTGCGGCTAAAATAAATCGATCGTATGATGAATCCTTGATTCAAGTTGAAATAAAAGACCAATATTATAACATGAAATCGAAGATAGAGCCTGTTTATCACATCGTAGAACTCGCTGAAGAAGCCATGAAAAACCAAGGAATTCCACCCATTATTAAACCCATACGAGGAGGTACAGACGGTGCCCGCTTATCCCATATGGGGCTTCCCTGTCCGAATCTTTTCACCGGAGGTCACAATTATCATGGAAAATATGAATTCATTCCCCTTGAAAGCATGGAAAAAGCGGTTAAGGTAATCCTGGAAATCATCAGATTAGTGGTGAAGTAAACTGGAACTATGCGCCCGAAGTATTTAGTCTTAATTAGATTGGAGATATCCGCATTTCTCACTTTTTACCTTCGGGTTATAAATCCCGAATTTCCCCCTTCTATCCTTGACATTAAACAGACATTCATCCTACCGGGAATTCCAGAGATGCAATTTCGCCTAACCATATCAAAGAAACCTATACATTTTCTTCAACATATAAGATTTCCTATGCATTTATTACATTCGCACAAAAATCAGAAGTATAAACCAAATTTTAAACAAGTGAAAACTACAAACGTTTTAATCCTGATGCTAATAATTATTCTGGCATCATGTACAAATAAACAGGAAAAGAAAACTGACATGACAAATCCTCTGTTAACTGAATTTGACACTCCTTTTGGAGTCCCTCCTTTTAATGACATAGAACTGGACCATTTTGTCCCTGCAATGCAGGAGGGAATACTTCAGCACAATAAGGAGATTGAAGAAATTGTGGTCAATAAAGATCAACCTACTTTTGAAAACACGATTGAAGCGCTGGAATATGCCGGACAAACTCTCAGCAGAGTTCAATCGGTTTTTTATAATCTTAACAGCTCTCTTACCAGTCCGGAAATGCAGGAGATGGCACAGGATCTTGCACCTGAATTATCTGCACACCGGGATGCCATTCTCATGAATACCAAACTCTTTGAGAGAGTAAAAGCTGTATACGAAGCAAGGGATGCTCTGGATCTCAATACAGAACAGAAAAAATTGCTCGAAGAAACTTACAAGTATTTTGTCAGAGGGGGAGCCAATCTACCTGCAGAAGAAAAAGAAAGAATGCGGGAAATCAACAAGGAACTTTCTCTGCTATCCTTAAAATTCGGGCAGAACGTTCTTGCCGAGACCAATAACTACAAACTGGTTATTGAAGACGAAGCTGATCTTTCCGGTCTACCCGAAAGTGTAATCACCGCAGCAGCCGAAGTTGCCAGGGAGAAGGGAGAAGAAGGAAAATGGGTATTTACGGTCCAAAAACCCAGCATGCTCCCATTTCTCACCTATGCTGACAACAGGGAATTACGAAAGGAATTACATACGGCTTATACCAGGTTAGGTGATAATGACAATGAAAATGACAACAAAGATATCATTCGCAAAATGGTTAAGCTGAGAGCTGAAAAAGCCAGAATCCTCGGCTTTGACACTCATGCGCATTTCATCCTTGAGGAAAACATGGCGAAAACCCCCGATAAGGTTTATTCATTCCTGAAGACCATCTGGGAACCCGGCCTGGAAATGGCAAAGAAAGAAGCATCTGAACTTCAGCAGTTGATCAATCGGGAAGGAAATGACTTTGAACTGGAACACTGGGACTGGTGGTACTATGCCGAAAAACTCAGGAAAGAAAAATATGATCTGGATGAAGGAACGATAAGTCAGTATTTCGAGCTGAATAATGTAAGAGACGGAGTATTCAAACTCGCAAATAATCTTTGGGGACTAAGTTTCGAGGAAAGAAATGACATTCCCAAATATAATGATGATGTACAGGTTTTTGAGGTAAAAGATGC
>CAZQOV010000038.1:15673-21506 GCA_964595055.1 uncultured Bacteroidaceae bacterium
GTCACCTCGGAATACTGTATATGGACTTCTTCCCCCGAGCAAGTAAACGTGCAGGAGCATGGATGAGTGAATACCGGGGACAAAAAATAAGGGATGGAAAAGACATCCGCCCAGTAGTTACAACCAACTTTAATTTCACCAAACCCAGTGGCGACAAGCCTGCCCTGATCACAACCGATGAGGTACTCACCACCTTCCACGAATTCGGACATGCACTCCATGGTTTATTCTCAGATGTAACTTATCCCAGTCTGTCCGGCACCTCCGTTAGCCGTGATTTTGTTGAGTTACCCTCACAGATCATGGAGAATTGGGCTCTTGAACCTGAAGTCTTAGAAACTTACGCCACTCATTACGAAACCGGTGAGGTGATTCCCCAGGAACTCATCGGGAAGATCAAGGCCAGTAGCAACTTCAATCAGGGATTTGCTACAACCGAATACCTGGCTGCCTCCTTCCTGGATATGGATTATCATACCCTTACTCCGGAAAACGCTGAAATTGAAGTTACAGCGTTTGAAGAGAAATCACTCAACAACATCGGTCTGATTGAAGAAATAATCGTGCGTTACCGTTCTACTTATTTCAGTCATATTTTTGCCGGCGGATATTCTTCCGGTTATTATGCTTATATATGGGCTGAAGTACTCGATTCCGATGCCTTCAATGCCTTCAAGGAAACAGGTGATATCTATGATGAGCGCACAGCCGTCGCCTTCAGAAAAAATCTCCTCTCCAGGGGCGGCACCGAGGATCCCATGAAACTTTATGTTAATTTCAGAGGCCAGGAGCCGGACGAAAAAGCATTGTTGAGAAAGAGAGGATTACTGAAAGAATAATTGTTTGATATAATCAGAAAATTGAAACGGATAACATATTGAGGTGTTATCCGTTTTTTGTTGTTTTGATTTTTTTCTGCATGCACTTTAAGATTCTACAGGTAATTTAAAAATTCACTTACTTTTATCCCGTTAATCCACAGACTTTTGTTGTTCTGCAACTCTCAAAAAGGTTGGGTGATGGTGCCCAATGTATATGGCATGAGCCAGTTTGCCGATGGGGGAACATTTGTTTTACCAAGCTTTATATAGCCGGGGCCAATATAGAATACCTGAGGTATTTATACACATGAAATCGCCAGGAAATGATTGCTTTTTGAAAATGATTAATACACGAACCTTCATTAAAAATGACTATATTTCTGAAAAATTTATTTGAATTATAAAACAAGAAATGACAGGCAGGAAATTAATCCCAGCCAAAGAGTCAAATATAAATGAGAAGAGGTATTAAAATGCTTATAATAAATACTAATCAAACAGATATAAAAAAATGAGAATTGCTATTTTCCAGGCTGATGCTTTCACAAATGAATTATTTAAAGGGAATCCTGCAGCAGTTTGTCCTCTTGATGAATGGCTCACAGACGGAATGTTGCAGAATATTGCGGCTGAGAATAACCTTCCGGAAACTGCTTTTTTTGTAAAAGAAAAAGAAGGTTTTCACATTCGTTGGTTTAGCCCTTCCACAGAAGTATCCTTGTGCGGACATGCTACCCTTGCTGCCGCTGCTGTTATTTTCAAAAAGTTAGGCTATAAACAGAACCAGGTCAGATTTAATTCCCGTTCGGGAGAATTAAATGTAAAACGAGATATGGACAGTTTTATCCTGGATTTCCCATCAGACAAACCCGTTTCCACAGATAAAAACGAAGAATTATTAAATGCTATTGGAATGGAACCCGTCGAATGGTTCAAATGTAAAGAAGATTACCTTTTGGTGTATCAAAATGAAGGAGAGATCAGCAGCATTAAACCCAATTTCAGTGAACTGGCAGGAATCACGCAAAGAGGGGTGATTGTTACGGCTCCTGGTACTCAAACAGATTTTGTTTCCCGATTTTTTGCCCCTGCTATTGGTATCAATGAGGATCCGGTTACTGGTTCGGCTCACACTGCTTTGACGCCCTACTGGGCAAAAAGGTTAAATAAAGAAAAGCTCACTGCATTGCAATTATCTCCCCGGGGAGGACGCCTGAGTTGTAACAATAAGGGAGAGAGGATTGAAATTGGCGGCAGAGTTGTGTTTTATTTACAAGGGCTGATTGAGGTGTAGGAAGTTGAAGAGTTGATGGGATTAATCGTTTATCGGGTCCGTCCGGATTTAAGAAAAGCTGAGATCCACCGGAATTCATACATTAAATTCTTCTAAGGAGATCAAGACTTTCCAATCCAAGGCGCCGTAAACTTTGTTCAACGGTTGACAGGGCTTTGCCTTTACCCGCTCGAAACCGGATTCGATCATCCGCTCCTGATGAAACAATCAGGGCGAGTAAATAATCCCTTTAACTCATATTTAACAGTTGCTTAAACCATTCCATTTCAGATTTTTACTATCTTCGCGAGCCATTAATAATACGTTTACACTTTAACCTTCCTTGCAGTTACACTTAGATGTATTCAAGAATTGAGGTGTAACTAATTTTAATCAACATGCAAAAGAGAGTCAATTTTAATTTAAAAAGCAGACCAGAATTCGTGAATGAATTAAGGTCGACAGTAACAAAATATTTTGAAGAGAACAGCATATCCAAATATGGAAACGGGGATCTTGTTATAAAAACCATTTTCATGTTGGCCATGTATTTAATACCTTACCTTTTAATGATCACAGGAATTGTTAGTTCATTCCTTGGAGTTCTGGGGATATGGATACTTATGGGATTAGGAAAAGCAGGTATAGGAATGAGTATTATGCACGATGCAAATCATAAGAGTTACTCAAAGAACCCGAAAGTAAACAACTGGTTTGCAAAAACAATGTACATAATCGGAGGATTTCCATTTAACTGGCAATATCAGCATAATATCATGCATCATGGCTTCACGAATATTGAAGGGCATGATGAGGATATAGATCCGGGAGGTTTTCTCAGATTTTCACCCCATAAGGAACTAAGGAAAATACATAAATATCAGCACGTTTATGCCTGGTTCCTGTATGGATTAATGACCATTTCATGGGTTATAGGAAAAGATTTTAACCAGTTGAACAGGTACAGGAAAGAAAAAGTGAAGCTAAACACCCGGCACTCTTACCGGAGACTTTTTGGTACTCTGATAATTTCAAAAATGTTTTATTATACTTTTCTTCTTGTAATTCCAATGATTGTGGTCCCGATTGCATGGTATTGGATCATAATCTTTTTCATTTTGATGCATTTTACCACCGGAATTATTCTCACAACGATTTTTCAAACTGCCCATGTGGTTCCCGATGCTGAATTTCCTCTACCTGATAAAGACCTTACTATGGAAAATAACTGGGCCATTCATCAATTATTAACCACCTCGGATTTTGCACCTGGTAATAAAGTACTGTCCTGGTTTATAGGAGGACTGAACTACCAGATTGAACATCACCTTTTCCCGAACATCAGCCATGTCCATTATCCCAAAATTTCAGAATTTGTAAGGGAGACTGCCAGAAAACATAATCTGCCCTATCATGTTCAGCCTGGTTTTATCAGAGCTATAAGAGAACATGGCAGGATGTTAAAGAAACTGGGAAGGCCTGCTACATGAACCGCTCAAGGGTTTGAAACAGCTCTTTTTTATTAACCGGTTTGGTAAGAAAATCATTGCATCCGGCAGACTTTGCTTTTAAATCCTCACCTGAAACAGCATAAGCAGTTTGAGCGATAATAATTACCTCTGAGTTGAACTCTCTTATTCTTCTGGTTGCCTCATAACCATCCATAACCGGCATTTTCACATCCATTAAAATAATATCGATATCCGGATTTTTTTGAATAACCTGGACAGCCCCGTAACCGTCTGACACCTTGATGATTTTTTTACAACTATCCCCCAGAACCTCTTCGAGATATATCTTGCTGTTTTGATCATCATCTGCAAGCAAAAGGGTAATGTTCTCTAATTTTGCCACGGAAGGTTTTTCTGTTTCATTTAATCCGGAATTTATATATTCTTCACGGCTTACAGGAGAATAAGGTAAAGAAAAAGTAAAAACGGAACCTTCACCTGGTATTGAGTCTAACCAGATCTCTCCCCCCATCATTTCAATATAAGCCTTTGAAATTGCCAGCCCCAGTCCGGAACCTTCATAAGCCTTTTTAATATGTTCCTCCACCTGAATAAAACGATTAAAAATGATTTCCTGCTTTTCATAAGGAATCCCAATTCCGGTATCTTTCACATAAAAGCGAAACTGTTTCTTAACCATCCGGCATCCAAGTTCAATTTCACCATCCTCGGTATATTTAATCGCATTTTTCACCAGATTGCAGAGAATTGCAAATAATTTTTCCCGATCCACCAAAAAACGGATGCTGTCTTTATACAAATGATTATTCAGCGAAAGTGAAAGACCCTTCTTTTCTGCTTCCGGTTTAAAAAATGTGTATACCTCCTGGAGTAATTCATTAAGCTTTGTCAGGGAATTCAGAATTTCAGTTTCCCCTGCTTCAATTCGGGAAATATCAATTAAATCATTGATCAGGTTTAACATTCTGGCTCCACTTTTTTCAATGATATTTAAATATTCAACTTTTTTATCATCTGTAAGGACAGATTCTTTAAGTAAATTTGCGAATCCCAATATTCCATTCATGGGGGTTCTGATCTCATGACTCATGTTCGCGAGAAATGCAGACTTTAACCGATCGCTTTGTTCTGCTTTTTCTTTGGCTTTGTGTAAATCCTCTACCATCCTTTTCATTTCTGTTATATCCTCTTTAACAGCGATGAAATGAGTTATCTCTCCCTGATCATTTTTAATGGAGGAAATATTTGCCTTTTCCCAATAAGTGCTATTATCCTTTTTTCGATTAAGGAACTCTCCATACCAGGGTTCCCCCCTATTTATTGTTAACCAAAGTTTCTGATAAAACTCATTGCTATGCCAACCTGATTGCAAAATACTTGAGGTCTTACCTATTGCCTCTTCGAAGGAATAGCCTGTTAAGCGGGAGAATTCCGGATTAACATATTCAATGGTCCCGGTATTATCGGTAATCACAATGCTTACAGGGCTTTTTTCCACAGCTTTATTCAACTTCACTGCTTTTTCCTCCGATTGTTTTCTTTTGGTAATATCCTGATGAGTACCCAGTGCTCTTAAGGGCTCATCTTTTTCATCCCACTCCAGGACTTTCCCGCGATTATAAATCCATTTCCAGGTTCCAGCTTTGGTAAGCATTCTGAATTCATGTTCATAGTGTTCGGTTTTTCCCTCAAGGTGAAGTTGAAGAGATTTCATAACCTCTTCAACATCATCGGGATGAATCAAACTTTTCCAAAACTTAAGGTTTGGCTTTATTTCACTAAGATCGTAGCCCAACATAGCTGCCCAAATTTCACTGAATTTAATATCACCCGTCTGTATATTCCAATCCCACATTCCAAGTCCGCCTCCTTCAAGTGCAAGCTGTAAATTCTGTTTGTTTTTGGCAAGGTCTCTCTGGGTATTCTTTAGATCTGTTATATTCTTTGTGATGGAAAGAAGTACATCCTCCCCATTGATCTTCATAATGGCGGCAGACATAAGACCGGTGAATATCTCACCCTTCTTCATCCTGAACTGAGCCTCATAATTAACCACATAGCCATTCGCATGAATTGTTTCCAATAATTTTCTCCTGGCTTCAGAATCATACCAGAGGTTTTTTTCCACCGATGTTTTTCCAATTATTTCTTCAGCAGTGTATCCGGTAATCTGGGTGAAACCCTTATTAACATCGATATATCTTCCATGGTCAAAACTGGTCAGGCTGATTGCATCGGGATTGGTCTGAAAGGCTAGACGAAAACGG
>CAZQOV010000039.1:0-21268 GCA_964595055.1 uncultured Bacteroidaceae bacterium
ATACCGCAATCAGGGTGATATTCCTCACCCTTTCCGTTAATTGAAGTCACTTTAAATAGTCTCTGTTTCGATAATTATCGGAGCAGAGGCTATACTTCATAGTGAGACTCTACTTTACTGAAGGAAATTAAGCGTGTTTAAGTAAGTAGTTATGAATTGAAGTTTTGTAGAAAAGAGCCAGTTTATTTTTTATTAACCGAAGCATTTTTTAACAAATCAGCCGCATGGATATGTCCATTTTGCCGGGCGAAACCTTCCGCTGTGTCTCCGTCTTTATCTTTCAGATCCGGATCGGCACCATGTTCCAGTAGCAGGGAGATAACTTCAGTATTGCCTTCTGCGCCGGCAAACATTAATGCCGTAAAACGTTCATCATTATCAATTATATTTGTCTCGGCTCCGTGAGACAAAAGTATTTTCACTGTTTCCGGAAAATGACCGGTGGATGCATACATCAGACTTGTTCTGCCCATCATATCTGTTCGATTGACCTGTGCACCTTCCCGAAGGAGTTTGTTAACAATCCCGGAGTGACCATTGAACGAGGCAAGCATTAAAGCTGTACGGCCATTTTCATCTTCCGCACCTATGTCGACACCGCTTGTTATATATTCATTTACAGCTTCTTTCGTTCCCTCAAGACAGGCTTCGCGGAACAGTTGATCTTTTGGGGCTTTCGGTGAAATCGCCTGTGGGCTTTGCTGCTGCAGGGGTGGTTGAGAGGCTTGCTCAGGAATCTTGTCTGGGATTTCAACATCGGTGGTTCGGACACGTGTCCGATCCTTTGTTTCTTGATTGCAGGATGCAAGAAAAAAAGCAAAGAATGCAATTAAAAGATATGATTTTTTCATTTTTTTTAGTAAATTATTATAGTAAATTTCTATTTACCGGTTAGAAGTATGATAACTGGAAAAATCTGTTAAAAGTAGGATTATTTTTTCAGTGATGAAAAGCTATGAGCAGAAATTTATAAAATGCCTGGTTTAATCGGAAGGACTGGCTAAGTAGTTCTCATTTGTCCGGATCATGTTAAAACTACGTTTTGCTTCTGTAATGAGCATGTATCCCCTTTAATTGCCACCAGGACTTTTTTCAGTGTAGAGGCATTTATGAATTGCATTTGAGGTAGGAGATGGGCCATTTTCTCTGATCTGTTTATTTTTGTCCCTCCCAAACCTTGGAGGATCCGGGAGGGGGTGAGGATAGCTTATATACTTTATGTATTTTATGAAGTTGATCTTTTTAGCCAGTTTCTGGTATTTTACTGGCAAAGATCGTTCATCATCCCTGGTGTTCCTGAATCTCCGGTATTGTATACAGAAGATGAGAGGCACCAGGATGTACCCAGAACGGCATCAGCGGATGTAAACCGGGTTGGATTCAAACTGATGGAAGAACCTGCACCGGAAGGAAAACCCGTGGCTCCGTAATCTACGGAAAAGATTAGCGGACCCGGTACTGATTCTGTTCCTTCATTATGTATAGCGATTGTAGAACCTAAGTTTGTTAAGGATATATCGGTCCCATACACATAGCTGTTTACAGCATCGGTAGCGTTGATTGATCGGGCCATTACATAAAACTCTCCTGCCGCTAACTCGATATTCTCTTTTATGGTATGAACATTTGATCCGTTTCTTTGTAAGATCAGGTTTTCCAGATTAATGGGATGATCAGAGTTGTTGTAGACCTCAAACCATTCTCCTTCCGTATCTGAAAGTGCCGATGGGTCAGGCATAATCTCTGTTATTAGCAAATCACCGTAAGCAATAGCCCCGTCAGGAATAACCGGGTCTTCAGTCAATTCAATAAGCACTAGCTGTATTTCGCTGGAATCCAGTACCACCTGAAAGGTAGCCATCCCCTGATCAATGGAAGCTTCAACATTCACCTGATAGTGACGGTTTGGCAAAGGATCTGAAATATTTCCCGACAGGGTTTTATTACTTTGAGTCCCGTCAGGATTCAGATAACTGAGTTCGACAAGGATATCCACAGGGGCGGTTTGAAAGTATCCCGGTCGTGTTTCGTCTTTTGTATATATCAATGATCCCAGTGATGTAGATACGGTTGTGGAGTAATCCTCAAAATTATTCACCACATTGTCGGAGTAATAAACAGAAACAATGGTGTTTGCCAGTGAGCAGTTTACCTGAACCTGTTGTTGAGTATTGCTGCTTATGCTGAATACATCGGATATACCATAATAATATGGATTTTCAAAAGCTGCCGGCAGATCATTATTGGAATGGGCTTCAACATAATAATTTCCGGGAGCCAGATTAATCGTATCCGGCATCAAAGCCAGGGTTTCGAAGCTCAAAGCTTCAGAACCATTTTCCTGTTTAATTACCACCTTGAAATCTTCAATAGCCTTTGCCGACTTCAACCTGCTGTCAATCTCATCGATAGAGATTGACATCCCTATCTCAAGGATCAGTTTTCCGTTTCCCGGTTCCGGCTCCGGATCTTCTTTCTTACATGAATACATGAAAATTAAGCCTAATGAAAGCAGTGAAAGTAATTTTTTCATAGCATTTAAATTTTTGTTAAAAAATGAAATTTACCAGTCTCTACCCCTTAATGTCAAAAAGAGCAAAATCTCAGCGTGTGGTTTGTTTTTTTGAAGAGAGGCAGGGGGTTGGGGATTTAAGGGGCAGGGATTTGGGGAATTTGGTCATGCATTGTCCTTTTGATGTGGATTTGTCGAACGAAAAATGAAGGGAAATATCAGAAAAAGTGATTATAAGCCTGCTTTTTCAGGGTTATTATAATCCCGCCTTTGCTCAGCATCTTTTTATTTCCCGTTACACCGTGGAACAACATCGAAGAAATATCAGATCAAAAACCGGTTTGTAACAGCTGGCTGAATCATAAGGTTTGCAATCTCTTTTGATTTAATTGAATGAGCTCTGCTGCCTGATCGTTTATTATATCGGCAATTAATTAGAAACCTTGCCAGCCGGACATCTTAGTTTTCAACTTTCTGTCTTTTTTAATTGAGACTGCCGGAATGCAATTGTTCGGTTTTCTTTCCATAAAGTCTGTCCTTCCTTACATAAAATCTATTTCTCATTAAATAAATCATTATTAATCAAAGTATAAGGTATTTTTTTCCTAGCTTTAAACCATTAAACCATACAATTTCTTTCCCTGGAGCATAAGGCCGGTATATTTTTGTATCGGTCTTTTTCTATTCTTTTTTTGGCAGACCTGATTAAAAACAGGTGTTTTATTTTTTTGCATGAGGGTGACTTCACCTGTCATTATCAGCAATCTTTCGCAAGCTGTTTAAATATCCTGGAAATTCATTTATTTATTAAATGCATATCTTCATTAAGTAAAGTGGTATATTCATTAATTATCTTTTGTATTTGCATTTTGATGAAGCTTATTCTTTATATTTTTCACTATTGTTTAATTCAACTTTGAAAGGTTCAGAATTTAATCCGGTTTTTTCCCTCAAAGGAGAATTATCCTTAGATCATAAGGTTATGATTTTTATTTTACGTGTGAATGACTTAAATTAGATATTCGAATTGATTATTTATCAAAATCTTAAGTCCATGGATTCCAAGATCTCCTGTATTCTCCTCGAGGACGAAGAAAAATCATTGAAATTGCTGAGCAATCTTTTACATCAGATACCCAGGGTAAAGCTTCTGAAATCTTTCAGTGATCCACAAATTGCCCTGGATTATGTGATAAATCATAATCCGGATCTTCTTCTGCTGGACATTAAGATGCCAGGAATGAATGGTCTGCAATTTATTGATCGCCTAATTGAAAGAGATATTTACATCCCTTTCATCTTTGTTACGGCTTATGATGATTTTATGATTGATGCACTCAGGAAAAGTGCGGTGGATTACCTGCTTAAACCTGTCAGCTTGTCTCAATTAAAAGAATCTATTCAGCGTTTCGAGAATATTACAAACGATCAGGCGGTTCCGACAATTAAGAGAAAAATGAAAAATCTGAATTCAGAACTTCTCCGGTTTAATTTTAAGCATGGATTTGAAATCATAAAAACGGCTGATATTATATTTTTAATGGCAGATGGGCGCTATTCACGGATATGTCTGAAAGGAAACCGGGAGCTAACCGTATCCCACAACATTGGTAATTTCGAACACCTCATCCATCAAAAAAATTTTATAAGAACCCATCGTTCTGCCATCATAAATCCGCATTATTTTAAAAGGTTGAACCGCTTGAATAAAGTATGTGTGCTTGGAAATAGCCAGGAAGAATATAGGATCAAAGTGTCTTCCCGGGGGATAAAAGATCTTGAAGATTACTTTGCCCATTAGATTAATTTGTCGAGATGAAATATAGATTTAAAAAAGATAATTTTCTGAATTTGATTTCTCATCCGGCATTTCTTTCTCTTCCTTTTTTCTTTCTTATCATTTTTTCGGAGAGGATGTCATTTTCTCCCTACCGGTTGGTTCTTCATGGTGCAGAAGCCTTATCATTTACTTCGCAAAAAAGTTTATATGTCGATATTAACTCCGATTCCATTGCTGAAATGATTAAAGGCTATAATCTTCTCACGAATGCAACGGTTATTGCCTATACAAATAGTGGGAGCATTTATGAAGCGTGGAATATTAACGGAAAATGGTTGAATGGTGAGGCTGAATTTATGATAGGCGACCTTAATGAAGACGGAACGTCCGAGTTGTATGCGTTAACCATTTCAAACGACGATTCATTATGGATTAATCAATTGACGTTGAAAAAAAGACAAAACATTAAAAAAATAAAACCGGTATGCAAATTGTCCAGGTTTAATGACCATTTGGATCAGGATATGAAAATTGTGGGTTTTGCGGATATAAACAGGGATGAAAAAAAAGACGTGATTTTTTATGTGAGTAGTGGATTTATCCTTCAACCCAGAGCTTTTTTTGCCTGGGATTTACATAATGATAAAATGATCAGAAGCGAATACAGCGGAATGAATATTAAAAACCTCCAACAATTTATCCATATCCCTGAAAGAGGGAAAAGACCTCTCTCTATTTTTGTTAAAAATTTTGCCACCGACAATTATGAAAATGCCATTCCATTTTCTGATACTGCCAGCTATGCAGTTGTATTCACAGAAAACCTGGATTACCTTTTTGAACCTGTTTTGTTGGGAGGACCCCAATCCAATACCACTACCTACCCAATGTTTAAAGATGGAAAGTTAATGATAATGGCAGTTGTTCAGCATTTTAGAGAAGAGGAAAACAATATCGGCTTCCATATCATAAATAAAAATGGGGATGTTATAAAATCGATGGATACAACACTTATTAATTCCCGATTCAACAGTTTGTGGCTTAACGATCAGCTTATTGTAATACATGAAGGTGATAAAGCTTCCGAACTTGGGATTATCAGTGAGAAATTAAGCTATTCCGGAAAAATTTCTTTACCGGATTATTTTTATGCTAAACCCTTGAATGTCGATGATGATGAAAAAAAGGAGTTAATTTTTATGAATCGGGAATATAATCGAATTGGGATATTGCAGGATGATTTGAAAAGCTTTGTGAGTCTTTCGATTCCACAGGTCAACATAAACTCGTTTTTTCCCAGTCTGCGATCAATTGACAAAGAGGGATCTGTAATTTATCTGCAGACGGCTGACTATACAATGAATTTACATTATTCCAAAAACAAGCTTTATATTTTTCGGTATTTTTTATATGCCATCCTCTACCTTGGAATTTTTGGCATTTTGCTTTTGTTGCAGAGGATATTTGTTTTCACCAATAACCGAAGAAGAATCCGTGAGCAGAAGCTATTAACTTACCAGTTACAATCGGTGATGAACCAATTGAATCCGCATTTTACCTTCAATGCAATAAATTCTATTGGTTACGCCATTATGGAGGGAAAGAAACAGGAAGCTTACGATTATTTCACCAAACTTTCAGGGCTGATCCGGAAATCCATGAAAAATGCGTTTTACCCTTATAAGACCTTGAGGGAGGAGGTATCGTTTGTCCGCGAATATTTGGAGATAGAAGAATACCGTTTTGCCGGCAAGCTCAACTGGACAATAGAAATTGCTCACGAAGTAGACCTTTCCGTTCCGGTTCCCAAAATGCTGATTCATATTTTTGTAGAAAACTCCATTAAGCATGGGATATTTCATCTGCATGAAAAGGGAATAATTACCATCAGGATTAGGCCTGCCCTGTCAGGAACAGAAATTATTGTGGAAGATAATGGTATGGGGTTTAAGGATAGTTCTCTTGAAAATACCGATGGCAAAGGTTTTAAGATCCTGAACAACTATCTCGATATCTATAACTCCACCATGAAAAGAAATATTTCATACAGCATTGAAAATACACCAAACTGTGGCTGGAAAGTGATAATACACATTAAATGAGGAAAGGAATTCCATGGATTATTTTGTCATTTATGGAAGTTCGTGATTTGAGTCCAATTTTTGGGCCCCAGGAGAGAAAGGATTTGGAATGAAGGTTTCTTTTCCGGGAGAACTACTAATTATTGATCAATTCCCCATTTTTGTTTTAAGAGATTTACCTCAGCCCTTAACAATGTTTTCTTTATGGCTTTTTTTCCATTTAAATATGCATCACTTCTTTGTGGTTCTTTTCCCAGAATACTTAATGTTCTTTTATCGAGGAAAGGCCTGATTTTTTTAAATTCATCTGACTTAGCAATGCTTTGCCATGTCAGGTTTTCTTCATCCAGTCTTTCTTCGAGGAAGTGAAGCACATGGAGCTTATCTTTTATATTTAATCTTTTTCCTTTTTTAAAAAGCATTATTAAAGTAATTGATAAACAGGGTTTTTGCTGTTTTCCCGAAATAGCTGCTGATTCATTCACCTGATAAAAATTCGACATCCAAATTAATGAACCCTTGTTTAAATTCAAACTGCTAATGATTGGATATTTTGTGTTTTTTTCATATTTAATGAACAATAGGAAAAACTTTAATCTTCAAGTACTTTGATCATTGTTGATAAATTATGTCAGGGGCTTTCCCTTTTATCCAATTAAATGCCTAGTTTCGTGGAAATCAAATGTATTCAATATGAAAAAATACCTCATGCTTCTATTGGCCCTGTTGGTTTTTGTTTCATGTGGCAGAAACAAGGTACCCCAGAAAACAGCAGCTGAACTTAATGCGGAACCTGTAAGAGCTGAAAAGACTGAGGAAGCGGAAGAGAAAGAAATAGTTGAGATTGAAGAAAGGCTGGTTGAAGTGGATGAAGAGCCACCGGCCGGTTATCGTTATTTTGTTATTATTGGAAGTTTTCGGAATAAGAATAATGCCCAGCAATACCAAAAAGACATGGGTGAAAAGGGATTTTCTTCTGTACTGTTGAGGAATGAAGAAGGCTTTTACAGGGTGTCGGTGATGGCGACTGATAATATTGAAACTGCGCGGGGTGAGATAAGGAGAATCAGGACCGGCTACCCGGAGCATGAGGATACCTGGTTGTTGATCAGAAAAGAGTGAGATGAAAAGTTGGCAATAGGCAGTTGGCGATTGGCAGTGGTCATCTACGATACCGGAGGATTTTCATGAATTATGGCAGTGAAATTAACAAAGAGTATTAATTTTTACAGTTGTGAATATCTGCATTTTACTAATTCAGTTAGATAATAGTCGGCGGTTGTTTCAAGACAATTATATTTAGGCCGGATGATTTCCTTCCTATAATAAGATAAGAGATGCATTTTTTTATTTCTCCAAAATCAGGAACTTTGTAAAATATACTTTCGGTGAAAACCATTCATAACGGCTATTGTTTTTCTATTTAGAAATAAAATATAACTTGTCTTTTTAAAAATAATTATGCGGTCCCGTTATGAATAATAAGCTATACACTATAATTTCCGGAACAGGAAAATATATTCCTACAAAAAAAATTAGAAATGAGGATTTTCTCAACAATGAATTTTATGATGATACCGGCAGTAAACTGAAAAAGGATAATAAGGAGATTATTGATAAGTTTTTTGAGATCACAGCCATCAAAGAAAGGCGATATGTCAAAGATGAACTGGTAACGTCCGATATAGCCGGGTTTGCTGCTGAGGATGCTCTTGAAAATGCCGGGATTGACAGGGAAGAACTGGATTATATTATTGTTGCCCATAATTTTGGCGATGTTAAATATGATAATAAAAGGACAGACATTGTTCCGAGTCTGGCCGCCCGTGTTAAGTTCAATTTAAAAATCGAAAATCCGGAGACCATAGCATATGATCTGCCTTTTGGTTGCCCGGGCTGGTTGCAGGCAGTAATTCAGGCTGATTATTTTATTAAGGCGGGTGATGCGAAAAAGATTCTCGTTATCGGAGCCGAGGTCCTTTCCAGGGTCAGTGACCCGCATGACAGAGACAGCATGCTCTATGCCGACGGGGCGGGGGCAGTAATTCTGGAATCCCTGGAGAGTGATAAGCCTGTGGGGATACTTTCCCATAAAACACGCTCAGATACTTTACTTTACTCCAGGATGCTTTATATGAGCAAATCATTCAGAACAAATGATGAAAACAGGAATGATCTTTTTTTAAAGATGAATGGCCGGAGGCTTTATCAATATGCTCTTGAAAGGGTTCCTCAAGCAATGAAAGACAGTATTGAAATGAGTAATACAGATATTCATGAAATTAAAAAAATCCTAATTCATCAGGCAAACGGAAAAATGGATGATGCTATTTTAAAAAGATTCTACAGGCTTTACGGGATCTTCGATCTGCCTGAACACATAATGCCTATGACCATATCCTGGCTGGGGAACACCTCCGTTGCTACATTACCTACCTTGTTTGACCTTATTTTGAAAAATGAATTGCCGCCGCATAATATAAACAGTAATGACACTATTGTCTTTGCATCTGTGGGTGCAGGAATGAATATTAATGCTATGGTTTATAAGGTTCACTGATTAAAAGGCTATTAGCCTAAAGTTTCCAGGTGTATTGCCACTGGCATCAACCAGATATTCCTGAAGTTTCGGGACTTCGAAACAGAATTGAAGGATTTCCTGTTTATCCGTTCCCGGTTGTCATAAACATCATCCGACAAATTTGATAATTCCGGTGATAACTATTTATTGGAAATGATCAGAGCTTTTTTATCTCATTTATTAAATAGCCTAATTTTTTTGTAAATTTGAGATATGAATAAAAAAAATAGAATATAAAGTAAAACAATTAAGTCCTGAATTGGTCGAGGAATTGGATCGATATTTAGATTATTTGCTTAGTAAGCAATCTACCGGAAAAGATGATAAAAAATTGAATCAGGACTGGGCTGGAGGATTAAAGGATGAAGATTTTAATTCTATAGAATTGCAAAAAAAAGCTCTCAATTGGAGAAAAAAATAAGATATCTGGTAGACACAAATATCTGGCTGGAAAGATTATTGGATCAGAAAAAACTGCAATTGTATCTGACATTTTGAATCTAATACCTTTAGATAGAATATTTATAAGCGATTTTACACTGCATTCTATTGGTGTTATTCTTTCAAAATTACAAAAGAGGAATGTCCTTGAGATATATTCTAATACAAAAATCCAAACATCCATAACGGTAGAGTGCCTGATGCAGGAAATTCCATATCATCCTTCACGATCCATGCATTTTCCAGTCCTTGAATTTGTTTTTTCGTTTTGTTTTTTCCTCCGACTTCAAAATGATATTTATTATTTATTTCAAAATCCGTCCGGGTGGAATAAGCAATTTTATGGAATACAGTTAACTGGTTATTAAAGAAGACTTCCCTGATGGTTCCTGTTGAAGGAGCCTGTTCGGATAAGGCATATAAAAGATTGGTGTTATTAAGATATATTTTTTCCGGCTTTTGTAAAGCTGCGACACCTTTTGTAGAAGGGAACAAAAGGTCAACAAGCCTTGCTTCATGAAGAAAATGAATATAGTTAAGTATTGTATTCCGATGGATTTGCGATTTTCTTGAAAGGTCATTGATATTCGGTTTGAAAGGTACTGCCTGTGATATAATATACATCAACTGTAACATCTTTTTTGCATGCCTGATGTCAAATCCTTTCAATTCTGCCATGTCGGATTCGATAACTGTTCGAACCAGTTGTTTTATTCTTTGAAAATAGTTTTCTTTTCCTTCCGTAAAAAACGGGTAATAACCATATTGTAAATATTCCTTTAAATACGCAAGGGGTTTAAAATCAGAGGAGAATTCATCTCTTAACGAAGATTCCGGGGATAGGATTTCCTCAAGTTGAATGACCGGAAGTCTTAGGTGGTAGTGCAATTCAAGATATTCTCTGAATGACAGTCCTGAAAGTTCGTACATAACAGCTCTTCGACTGATATCAGCTTCCTGTTTTGAAATGTCGATAATAGAGGAGCCTGTAAATATTATCTGAAGGTCAGGATAACGATCGTACAGGTTTTTGATCTCCCTGGCCCAGGATGCATATTTATGAACCTCATCCAGAACAAGAACTTTTCCTCCCTGCTGAAAAAAGGACCTCGCAGTATCAACGAGACTGTGAGTTGTGAAATAGATATCGTCAAGAGATAAATAGGCTATTTCTGTATAGGGTTTTTTAACTGACTTTAGCCACTGTAACAACATTGTTGTTTTTCCTACTCCCCTGGCCCCCTTTACTCCTATCAACCTGTTATTCCAGTTAATTTTTGAATAAAGATACCTTTTAAAACCGACAGGAACCTCACGAATAAGGCTTTCCGATATTTCTAATAGCTTTTCCATATGCACAAGTACATGTGCAAATATAATAAAAAAATGCACAAGTACATGCGCAAATGATAAATATATCTGGTTTTTTTGTTAAAGTATCAAAACCGAACATTGCAAACCGCATGGTTCGACTACCCTGGCGGATATTGCGGTTTAAAATTTTGACAAAGGTTTCGCACTTGATTAATAAGATATATTGGCACAGATTACTGTCACAGGCTGTGAGTAATCTGTGCCAATATTAATTGGTAAGTGCAAAACTTCAGTCTTTAATGAATAATTGCAAGATAAAGTATTAAAATAAAAGTAGATTGCTAAATGATAGCATACCCCCATGGAGAAAACCCAAAAAATTTCCCTATAAGGGTGGATTGTATTGTGGTGAAATCCTAATACCTGAACGGTACAAATACCGCCTGCATTTTTATTTCTGAAAGGTTCACACCTACAGGCGTACTGAAACTTGTTTTGTAAGCAGAAATATAGAATGTACTTGTTCCGGCAGTTACATAGGTAACCGCCATCAGGCAGGCGGAATAATAGCGGCGTTCGCTTCCGGAACCATCGATATGTCCAATATCGATTTTATCCAGGTTATGGGAGGTAGAACCTGTGCCCATGCCGAATATAACCCTTGTCCCATCACCGAAAATTATGGGATTTGCGCGTGCCATTAGAATAACATAACCCGATGTAGGACAGGTAATACTTAAAGAACCTACATTTGTATTGGTCGTTGGCAAGTTGGAATACGTGTCCCGACTGTAATATTCAGCGCCAGGCATGCCGGCTACTTTTGAAGGACTTATTCCTGCAGAAATGCTTATATCCTCATTAAGGATGGTGCCATTCGCTATTTCTGGAGTATGTACCGAACCGGTGGCCAGTTCGGATGAACCTACAGCTCCCGGAGCAATCTCATCCGATCCCACAGCATTGCTGGCGATATCTGCACTTTTTACTTCACCATCTTTGATTTTTGTACTGGTTATGGTATTATCGGCAACATCAAATGTTGAGGGAACATTGGTCAGATCGTTATAATTTCCCGAAAAGTCATCAGAAGCGTCTTTATCCCAGCCGTCAAAGGCCGATTCATTACCATCGACCGGATCCGGAATGGTGGGTTTTCCTGACAGATCGTTGTAATTTCCTGAAAAGTCATCCGACCCATTTTTATCCCAGTTATTAAAGGCCGGTTCACTACCGGTAATATCTACATTTCCGGCTGTTTTTGCGTGCATGGCATAGGGAACCGTTAGTAATTGAGTGATCCCGGTAAGGCTATAGTTTGTTCCCCCTTCCGGATCTGTTTCTGTTTTTAAAAAATAGCTATCCATTCCCCAATCGATTGTCTGAAAAGACCCGACACGATCAACACCATCTCCGATTTCAAGACTAATTAATCCATTGGCATTGGTAGTTTTATTATGTACCTCAGAATAAACTGGCGTACCACTTTTCGAACCTTTTACTATACTGATCTTTATGGATACATCCTCATCGCTGAGCAAATGGTTTTCGCTGTTTCGGAGAACGGCCTGATAACTTATCTTTTCAGGCACCTGAGCAAATATGCCCGACATGATTGCCATTATAAATAATGTGGTAATTATTCTTTTCATAATTATTGGTTTTTCATGATTCGAAATGATCCGATTGTTTTCTTATTCTCGTCAATTATCTTTAGAATGTATAGATTTGAAGGCAAGCTGGAAAAGTCAATAAGAGTAAGGGCCTGATGAATGTCATTTTGCATTAGCAATTTGCCTTCAATGCTATAAAGCTGGTAGCTTAGTTTTCCCAAAGGAATTTTCCTGACATCAAGGTGAAGAATTTTCGCAGTAGGATTCGGGTAAATATGATAGGAGAGGCTTATATCATCATCTTTTCCTATCCCTGTTGGACTGGAGATTTCAAAAGGCTGATGTACCCCTTCCGCTACTGTGCAGCTTGTCCCGTTATGAAAGGAATAGGAAACCTGGCCCACAGTAAAGCATATCGACCCTTTGTCATTACCTGAATTACAACCTGCAGTTACGATTGCTTCCTGTGCACCCAGACGGGCTAGCCCGAAGCAAAGTACAGATAGGAATATTAAAATATGGCAATTCATTTTCATATTATGATGTTTTTTTACGTTATGTGATGGTGGTATGGCCAGCGAGTAAAATCTTTTGAAATCGCTTAAGACTAAGAAATGAGAAGTGGGGGAGCTTTTGGAGTGTATAAAGGGGTAGCGTTTTCACTACCGTAATTACTCCCTCACCAGATTTTTTCTGCTTTTTGGAGGAGAGAGCGAAAATCTGAGCACTAAAACAAACCAAAAGAGCAGTTTTGGTAGCAGTTTGTTTATGTTTATTCAATAAGGCATGATGGCCACTTTCATCCTTCAGAACCGAATGGCCCTGAGCTTAAAAGTGGCCACCTAAAGAGTAAGTGGGAAGACCAACTCCTGTAAGAGGCAATGAAAAAAAATCGGCTTTTTTCATTTTTTCTTGGGTTTTTAGTTATAAAAATGTTGAAATAGGAAGAAAAAGATTTTCAGGGTTTCAGTTATTTCATCCTAACCTGTTCATATACAAATATAAGATAGGGGAAAGGGGAGTGCATAGCTTTTGCAGGAAATTTTTATGAGATTTTTGTTGTTGCTAAAGACCTTGAAAAAAAATTGAGTTTCCGGTTCCGCAAAATACTCGAGGTTTTCATCCACAATTAGCTCCTTGACCTCCTCTCCGGGAAATGCAACCAGTTCGGTTGCTGTATAATCTATATCTGCAGAGGTGAAAAGGGGACCTTCCAGATCTGCCAGATCGGTTTTTTGCGATCTTTTTATTATGTATAGATTGGGCACAATAATGTGGAAAGAGAACCACATTTTGTTCACAATCCGATTTGCTTGTTTCTAAACAAATTTCACGGTATAAACTTTCCTTTTTTTCAAAATTTTTTTGTCAAATAAAAAACTAAAATTATCTTTGCACCCTCGAACAACAAAAAGTTCGTTAACGGTCCGTTCGTCTAGTGGTTAGGACGCCAGGTTTTCATCCTGGTAACAGGGGTTCGATTCCCCTACGGACTGCGCTTTAAGCCTGTAAGTATCTACCTTACAGGCTTTTTTGTTATTAACAACCAGCATTAACAACCAAAGATTTTTTCACTTTCTACTCCCATCTCATTGCCTGCCTTCCCATTCTGAGATAATCCCCTCGTTTTTACACACGGGACACTACCAGAGTATCTCATGGTCTTCTTCAATTAATAATCTGCTGTGGATTTTGCGCTGACAATTTTTCTGATTGCAACTAACATCTGTTTCAAATCCCCATGCCTCCTTATCCAAATCAGTTACATCTTCAATTATCAGGGGAAGAAACGATGCCAGTTCCTTGGCTTCACTGGGCATGTCTTTTGCTTTGTTGCCATGGGGGTTGAGGAAGTGCTCTTGATGATGGGATTGGAATAAGAATAGAATTGGTAATAGTTTGTCTATTACTGCGGGTGGATACCCCGATGGGTGTAAGTGCCTCAATATCAGATTCGCTATTTTTAGCGTAGCCATATCTTAAGACTGTATACACTCCCAATGAAACCAATACAAATATTTATAATTAGCTGTACATGAAATACTCTGAATTAGGAGCTTTATCGAGAATAATAGTTAGTGTAAGAAATAGAATTAGTGTGGGTCTTATATAAATTTACACAAACAGACAAAATATTTTGAAATAAGGCTAATCCTTTTAAGTAAAATTCAGATATGTCGGATTAATTTTACCCATTATAAATCAATGGGGAAATGCAATGAAATTTATTGGTTGTTTAATAATTTCTGTTATTTCAGTATTTTTCTCTTGCAAAATTCAAAGGCGGGTGATTTTAAAAGTTTTATTTCTACCGAACCAGGATTTGGAAATATCGATCTGAAAAACGGCGAGCCGTTCATAGACATCGTTTTTGGAAATATAGATATTTAAAAGGTAGTGGTATCTGGTACGAAAAAACGATTGTTATAGTTTAGTTGGATGCTGTTCTGGGTATAATATTTTTTCCGAACAGCTTAATCATAAACATATGGTTAAAATTTTAAATTTATCTGAGAAAGAAGGAATGTTAAAAACGCCATTTTAAGGAAAATGAAAAGTTAAATTTCTGCACATTTGTTAAATCAGATAAAAAGATTGATTAATATGGAAGTTAAATTTAGATATGGGAAGGAAGAAATTGGATTGAAAGTCCCTCAAACATGCCAGGTTTTTAAATCTGATTATGGGAAGAGAGAAAAACCAATTAGTGAATTACTGATTGGATCAATTTCAAATCCGGTTGGATGTTTGCCGTTGAAGCAACAGCAAAAAAAAAGAAAAAAAGGGAATATTGTCATTGTAGTTTCCGATATCACACGACCTATACCTTACCGGGAATTTTTGCCTGAATTAATCGATTTTATTTTGAGCGAAGGTGCGCAGAAGGACGAAATAACGATTCTTGTTGCAACTGGAATGCACCGGCCATCAACTTCAGATGAGAAAGTATTTATGTTTGGAAGAGAAATTGTCGAGAACTATCAGATAATCGATCATGATGCAGAAGATGAAGATAACCTGGCAATAGTTGAAGGGAAAAGCTGGTCTGGCGCAGAGGTAAAGTTAAATAAATACTATGTTGAGGCCGGATTCCGGATACTTACAGGTTTGGTGGAACCACATTTTATGGCAGGTTTTTCCGGAGGAAGGAAAGCGATTTGTCCTGGACTGGTCTCTTTGGATACAGTTGAAAAATTTCATGGATACCAGTTCCTTAGTCAACCCGATGCTTCAAATGGTGTTTTAAAGAATAACCCGTTACATCTTGAAGCTTCTTCTATTGCTAAAATATGTCCTTCTGATTTTTCCATCAACATCGTATTGGACCAAAACAAAGAAATTAATAGTATCATATCAGGAGAACAGTTTCTCTCTCATCTCGAAGCAGTTGAATATGTAAAGAAACGAAGTTTTGTTACGGTTAAAGAGCCAGTAGATTTGGTAGTTACATCTTGTGGTGGTTATCCGTTGGACGATACTTTTTATCAGTGTGTTAAAGGATTTGTGAGCTGTCTTCCCTCCGTAAAAGAAAAGGGGAAAATAATAGCTTTCGGGAGGTGCAACGAAGGGATAGGAAGCCGGGAATATAAATCAATAATGAAAAAATATTCTTTACGTCCTGAAATCTTTTTAAACGATATCAACTACGGGAATTATTTTAAAAAAGACCAGTGGCAGTTTCAAATGCACATTCGTGCTTTAAAAAAAGTTGGCATCGAAAATCTTCATTTTTTTACAACTGGGATATTCAAAGAGGACCTATCGATGTTATCGGTTAACCCCCATTCGATTTCCCCGGATGAGATCGTTAATTCAATTCAATCAGAAATCGATAAAGTGGCTAATTTCGGGAAACAAATAGCCGTATTTCCCGAAGGGCCGTATTGTTCTCCTGTATAAAGTGAAATCTTTTTTTCAGAAATTGATTTTCTGCTGGTAATATTTTTGACGGTATTGCAATGGAGGACAATTTTTCAGTTTCTTAAACTGAATAATAAAGTTTGTTAAATTATTAAATCCGCATTCAAAACAAATGTCGGAAATATTCATATTTTCATTTTTAATCAATAATCTACAGGCATGACCAATTCTGATTTCATTTAGAAATGTTACCATTGTTTTATTTGTATGCTTTTTAAAAAACCGACAAAATGCAGTTGAACTCATACTGGCAACTTCTGAAACTTCTGATAAATTAATGTCATTGTGAAAGTTATTTAATAAAAAATCGAAAACTTTGTTGAGGCGGTCCAGGTCCTTGGCTTCAGCATTTTTAAGAAAACTGTTACTCGACAGAACTTTATATTCTGATTTCTTTGCAATATAGTTTATCAGAGATAAAAAATTGATGATCCGATCTTCATTATCGCTTCTAACGCATTTCATAAGCATATTGGCAACTGTTTTTTTCGAAGAGCCATAAATTTTTATGCCCCTTTTTGAAAGTGCAAATAATTTTTTTATTGACTGCATTTCAGTTAGGTCAAAAAAATTACTGTTAATAAAATCATTGGAAAAATAAAGTACCGTTGCTTTTGCTTTTTTTTTGGAATTCGGATTAAAATAGTCTGGATGGTTTTTAAAAATATGAGGTATGTTTGGTCCTAAAAAAATTACATCTCCTTCAGAGAAATGACCAATGCTGTCTCCAATGTATTGTGTACCAGAGCTTTTTTGAATCAACATAATTTCATATTGAGGATGATAATGCCAATATGAATAAAAATGTGAATCATTTACACTAAGGACTTCAAAGACACCACTT
Source organism: uncultured Bacteroidaceae bacterium (assembly GCA_964595055.1). Classification (GTDB taxonomy): domain Bacteria; phylum Bacteroidota; class Bacteroidia; order Bacteroidales; genus CAYRTD01. The sequence goes on from CAZQOV010000039.1 coordinate 17,088, forward strand.
ATTCCTGCTCCAACTTTTTTTAGTGATGGAATCATAACACTATTTTTTACTCTAATTTACAATTATAGATAAAATATTTAGAATTGGTGCAAATTTATTTAAATTCTGAATCTATTAAACAATTTAAATTTGAAGAAAATAATCAAAAATGAAATAAATGAAACTTAGTTGCTTATCTGTATCGCTTTTCCCGGCCATCATTAAAGATGAAATGACAATAAAAGAATATGCACAAATTTGTAAGAACCTTGGCTTAGATGGGTTTGATTTAGGAATTGTACAATTAAAAAATCATACTCCTGTTTACATTAACAAGTTAAAAAATGAATTAAGTGAGGTAGGAATCTCTGTTGCAATGATTACAACTTATCCTGATTTTACCCATCCTGATCCCCTTCAAAGGGAAAGGGAGTTTGAGTTTTTACGTCATGATATAGCGTTGGCCTCAAGTCTTAACGCTAAATTTCTTCGTATTACTGCCGGTCAGGCCCATCCAGAAATGGAAATAAATAAAGGGATTGATTTGGTCGTAAAAAATTTCCATGAGATTGCTCCTATTGCTGATAAGTTTGGAGTAAAGCTGGTGTACGAAGACCATTCCAAACCTGGTGCCTGGGATTATATGGATTTTAGCAATCCACCTGATATTTTTTTAAAAATTGCGGATCAGATAAAGGACACAGGAATTGGGATAAACTTTGATACGGCCAACATTCTTGTTGCCGGAGAGGACAGGACACTGGAAGTCTTGGAACAAGTTATTGATAATGTAGAAACTATTCATGTTGCAGAAACAGCAACAAAAGGAAAAATGGATCCGGTGTTATTGGGTACCGGGATTGTGCCTGTCGCTGAAATATTTGCTTTTTTAAAAAGTAAAAAATGGGACAAATGGCTATGTATTGAAGAATGGGGGAGCATGGGTGTTGAAGGTGTAAAAAAAGCAGTTGAATTTACCCGGGAGACCTGGGACCAGGCTTAATATAATTAAATAATTTTTCAATTTTTTCATAACACAAAAATTTTAAAATGCTATTTGGACTTCATTGGCTTGATCTTTCTATAATTGCTGCTTATTTTGTCATAACACTTTACATAGGTGTATATAGAGGGGGTAAAAAGACAAAGTCGTTAGGGGATTTTTATGTAGCAGGCGGCAAGTGGGGCGCTGCTATTTCCTTTATATTTATATTTGCCTCTGCCATTGCAGGGAATGAAGCAGTTGTTGTAGGTGGACAGGCATACGAGAGTGGACTTTCCGGTGTTTGGTATTGGTGGAGTTTTTTATTTGCCACACCAATTTATTTTTTGTTTTCAACTTATTTTAGAAGAGCAAGGGTTTACAATGTTTCGGAATTCCTTGAAATGCGCTATGATAAGAATGTTTCTGCTTTTTACTCAGTAATAGCCGGGATTATATGTATTCTGTTTATTGGGATGTTCTTGTTGGCAATTGCTAAGATAATTACCGGAATGACGACATTCTCCGTAAGTCAATGTGTTTGGATTATTACAATCATTGTAGCCGCTTATGTATTTACCGGAGGAATGATGGCGACCCTGTTGACTGATATTTTTCAGGGTTTATTAGTACTGGTGATACTTTGTTTTATCATGTTACCGTTTCTTTTAAAAAGTGCGGGAGGATGGAGTGCATTGCAGGAATACAGTATACAGAAGCCCGAGATATGGAATCTTGTTGATCCGGAAAGGATGAATATCTGGACGATTTTGGCGCTAAATCTGTCGGCTATGGTTGGGGGTATTGCTGCACCCTGGATTTATAATTGGATATCCGTATCTAAAAATGAAAGGGCAGCTACACAATGTGCGTGGGGTCATTTATGGAAAAGGCTCATTACGCTTCTTTTTGCATTTTATGGAATTCTGTTTGCTATTTATAAGCCGGGAATTGCAGACCCCGAATCTTCATGGGGAATTGTAATGAAAGAAATTCTACCTGTTGGGATAATTGGTCTTTTGATAGTAAGTTTTTTTGCTGCCGCTATGTCTTCTGCCGGGTCTTATGCGACTACATCTTCAGCTATGTTTGCAAACTATTTTTATAGAAAAATGTTGTCACCTATGCGTACCTCGTCTCACTATCTATTAGTTGGAAGATTTGTTGCTCTTGCCTCTCTGATTGTTGCAGCAATTTCCACCGTGTTCATAGGTTCAATTCAGGAATATGTGAAGTTATCACTTACACTTCTTTGCTTTATCGGTGTCCCAATTTTATTTGGAGTACTATGGAAAAAATCAAATTTAGCAGGAATGTGGTTATCCCTAATTGGAGGTGTAATTGTTTACGTTGTTGTTGTTGCTGTTACGATGATGCAAAATGAAGTAAACTTTGTTGAGGCAATTAATCCATCATTTGAAATTGCCGTGTTTTCTGCAACTGCAGCATCCTTGCTGGGCATGATACTTGGAAGTTATATAGGAAAGCCAACAGATCATGTGAAATTAAAACGTTTTCATGTTATAATGAATACCCCGGTAGGTGATGAATCCCGGTTGGTGGCGGCCGGGATTTCATTACCTGCCCTTATTGATGCCGGATTAATAGGTAATGAAAAAGAAAAAATCAAAGTTGATATTTTAGAAAAACTTTATCAGCAAGATTCAAAAGATAAATTTTTTGGTTCCGACAGCAATATTGAATTACGTAGAGAAAAAAAGCTTTCCTGGTATTATTCGGGCTTTTTCATGGTTATAGGAGCGTCAGTTGCATTGGTAGTGGGTACATGGTTAATCGCAAGAATTCTTTTTATATGGTGATGTCAAAAAAAATAAAATTATCCGTAGCGGTAGCTGGCAAAGATGCTTTACCCAGTGCATTTGTTGTTTTCAGAGGATTTGAAAATTCTATAAAAAAAGCTGTAGATTTAGGTTATGATGGAATTGAGCTTGCATTGAAAACTGCAGATGAAATAGAACCCTTAAAATTATCTAAAATGCTGGAAAAGTCAAATATGGAAGTCTCCTGCATTTCTACGGGCCAGGTTTTTGCCGATACTGGGCTGATGTTTACCGATTCTGATGCTGAAAAGAGGAAAAAGGTAAAGAATATTTTTAAGCAGTTTATAAACCTAGCTTCCGGGTTTGGACAAAAAGTAAATATCGGAAGAGTAAGAGGTAAGATAGGAAACGACGGAAGAGAGTTAGCTGAACAGCGTTTTATAAATATGGTCAGTGATTTATGCGACTATGCCATTTCTAAAGATGTAACACTAATCCTCGAACCGGTAAACCGGTATGAAATCGACTTTATTAATACGGTGGAGGAAGGTGTGCAATTAATTAAAAAGGTAGCAAGTCCAAATATGAAACTAATGCCAGATGTTTTTCATATGAATATTGAAGATGTGTCGATTGGAAATGAACTGGTGAGGCATATAAAACATATTGCATACATCCATCTGGCCGATTCAAATCGTTTGGCTCCGGGATGGGGGCACACAGATTTCGATCAAATATTTACAGATTTAAAAAATGCGAATTATAAAGGTTGGTTGTCGGTTGAAATATTACCTCAACCTGAACCTTATGCAGCAGCCAAACAGGCTGCCGACTATCTAAAACCCTATTTTGAGAAATATAATAATAACAGCATTTAAGAAAAAAAATGAATGACTGGAACAACATTTACCTCGTCAGAAGTGATGATGGGAAAAATTTTGAAAGAGTAATCAACAATAGTGGAACTCCAAATTTGTTTTCAGGGCCGATGTACAACACACCTGACGGGTTGCCGCTCTTTAGATTATAAAAAGTGAAGATGAATAATATATCGCAGCACTAATGCCAAAATTAGATGGGATTCGAATAGCGAAACGGAAATTTATTAAGAAAAACTGACAAGATAAAGAAAAGTAAAAACGCAAAAAAGTGTAGCAATGAAACAAAAAGCAATCGGGTTATTACAAAACTTTAAAGGAGAGGACTATACTTTTGGTATAGATGTTTTAAAACAACTGGGAAAAGAGGTTGCAAAAATTGGCAAAAAAGTATCAGTTGTTGTAGATAGTTTAGGAGAAGAATGGATTGTTCCGTATTTGAGAAATGCAGAAGAAAGCCTTAAAAAATCTGGTGTTGAAATTGCAGGGGAATATATTAAAGGCGCCAGATCAAATGCACCCCGGGAAGATGTTGCACATATTTCCGGTAAACTAAAAGAA
>CAZQOV010000040.1:0-21169 GCA_964595055.1 uncultured Bacteroidaceae bacterium
GATTACCGATTACCGATCACCGATTACCGATTACCGATTACCGATCACCGATTACCGATTACCGATCACCTCCCGGATAGCTGCTTTGCCGATAAGGGACTGCTAACTGACTTTTAATACTCTCCCCATCCCTTAATTTTTATATCCTCCAGGTCGAGGGTGCAAATGGCAATCAGAAAGGCGCTGGCAAGCCGGGCATTGGTGATCAGAGGTATGTTATAATCTACGGCGCTTCTGCGAATGGTATAGTCGTTTGAAAGTTCCGTTTTGGATAGATTTTTTGGGATATTTATGACGAGATCGATCATTCCAGAGCTTAAATAATCCAGTGTATTGGGTTTTTTATCTTCATCCGGCCAGTGAAGGGGAGTGGAATCAATACCATTCAACCGGAGAAAATCATGTGTACCAAATGTGGCAAAGAGATTAAATCCTTTTTCCTGAAGCAGTCGACAGGAGTTAATGAGTTCCACTTTCGACCGCATAGGACCGGTAGATAAAAGAATATTCTTTTTGGGGATGGTATACCCCACACTAAGCATCGATTTTAATATGGCTTCATAAAAATTATCCCCTATACAGCCTACCTCCCCCGTTGAGGCCATATCTACTCCGAGAATAGGGTCTGCATCTTTCAACCTGGAAAAAGAGAACTGTGGAGCTTTTATGCCGATATAATCGAGGTCGAAAGCCGATTTATGGGGCTTTTCAACCGGAATATCCAACATGAGCATGGTAGCCTGTTCAATTAAATTAACTTTCAGGACTTTGGATACAAAAGGCATACTTCTTGAAGCACGAAGATTACACTCAATAATCTTGATGTCATTATCCTTGGCAAGAAACTGTATGTTAAAAGGCCCTGTTATATTCAATGCTTTAGCCATCTGGCGGGCGATCTTTTTGATTCTTCTTACAGTTTCGAAATATATTTTTTGAGGCGGAAATACAATGGTGGCGTCACCGGAATGGACCCCTGCAAATTCAACATGTTCAGATATTGCGTAGGAAAAAAGCTCACCCTTATTACCCACTGCATCGATTTCAATTTCTTTTGCCTGTTCAATAAATTCGGAAACTACTACCGGGTATTGTTTGGAAACCTTTACGGCTAATTCCAGGAAATACTCCAATTCATCTCTGTTTGAAACAACATTCATAGCCGCTCCTGATAATACATAAGATGGTCTTACAAGTACCGGAAATCCAACTTCACCAACAAAGGCGTAAATATCTTCTATACTGGTAAGCTCTTTCCAGCGGGGTTGATCAATTTTCAGCTCATCCATCAGGGATGAAAACTTATGCCTGTTTTCAGCATTATCAATCGATTCAGGTGAAGTCCCTAATATATTGACATTCTGACGGTGCAAGCGCATCGCCAGATTGTTGGGAATTTGTCCTCCCATAGATATGATAACTCCTTTCGGGTTTTCAAGATCAATTATGTCCATCACCCGCTCAAAGGAGAGTTCATCGAAATATAATCGGTCACAAACATCATAATCCGTACTAACCGTTTCCGGGTTATAGTTGATCATTACCGAGCGATATCCCTGCTCATTGACTGTTTTTAAAGCATTGACACTGCACCAGTCAAATTCCACAGAACTTCCGATGCGGTAGGCTCCTGAGCCCAGGACAATAACGGATTGATGATCTCCTTTATACTCCATATCATTCTCCTGCCCATTGTAGGTGAGATAGAGATAATTTGTTTGTGCAGGATATTCCGCTGCCAGGGTATCGATCTGTTTTACCACCGGGACCATTCCTTTTTCTTTCCTGACTTGCCGGATGGCTAATAGATTTTCTTCGTAATGTTCATTTTTGTAAATAATTTTTGCCATCTGAAAATCCGAAAAACCTGATTTCTTTGAATCTAGAATCAATTCATCCGGAACTTCCTTAATCGTATTGAACTTTTTCAATTTTTGTTCTATGTCAAAAATTTTCTTCAACTTGAACAAAAACCAGTTGTCAATTTTCGTTTTTTTATGGATTTCTTCCACAGTCATCCCATTCTGGAAAGCTTCAGCTATAGCAAAAAGACGTTTATCTGTTGGTTCCTCCAGCTCTTTTAAATAGTCTTCATAATCGGGCTGTTGATTGGCTACAAAACCATGCATTCCCTGACCGATCATGCGTATTCCTTTCTGAATTGCCTCTTCAAATGTGCGACCTACCGCCATTACTTCACCCACCGATTTCATGCTGCTTCCAATTTTTTTGGAGACGCCTGAAAATTTATTCAAATCCCAGCGTGGAATTTTACATACTATGTAATCAAGCGCCGGCTCAAAAAATGCCGGGGTGGTTTGGGTAATGGAATTTTTTAATTCATGAAGACCATAACCTAATGCCAATTTGGCCGCTACAAAAGCAAGAGGATATCCGGTAGCTTTTGATGCCAGAGCACTTGACCGGGATAGCCTTGCATTTACTTCAATAACCCGGTATTCTTCCGACTCCGGATCAAGGGTAAACTGTACATTGCATTCTCCTATCACCCCAATGTGCCGGATAAGGTCAATGGATATCTTTCTTAACTTGTGATATTCTGTATTCGTGAGTGTCTGGGATGGGGCTACTACAATGCTTTCTCCGGTGTGTATGCCCAGCGGATCAAAATTTTCCATATTACATACGGTGATGCAATTATCATACTTGTCCCGTACTACTTCGTATTCGATCTCTTTCCACCCTTTCAGTGATTCTTCAACAAGGATCTGTTTGGAGTAGGAAAATGCAATTGCTGCCATGTTTTTAAGTTCTTCCATGTTCTTGCAAAACCCACTTCCCTGTCCGCCAAGGGTGTATGCTGCCCTTATAATAACCGGGAAACCTAATTTTTTCGCAGCATTCTCAGCTGCCTTAACATCTGTCACTGCCACTGAAGTGGGAGTGTCAATGTTGATTTCCCCGAGTTTTCTCACAAAGAACTCCCTGTCTTCTGTATCCATAATGGCCTGCACCGGGGTTCCCAGCACCCTTACATTATACTTTTCAAGTATACCCGTTTTGAAAAGCTCGGTGCCACAATTTAATGCGGTTTGCCCTCCAAATGATAACAGAATGCCATCAGGATTTTCTTTTTTAATCACCCGTTCCACAAAATAAGGGGTAACAGGGAGAAAGTATATCTTGTCTGCTATACCTTCTGAAGTTTGAACCGTCGCAATATTGGGATTAATCAGTACCGTTTGTACCCCTTCTTCTTTCAGTGCTTTTAGGGCTTGTGACCCAGAATAGTCAAATTCACCAGCCTCTCCGATTTTTAAAGCCCCGGATCCCAGAATAATTACCTTTTTAATTGATTTGTCCATAAAAAAGAGCAGGTTAAAATGAAATTGGTTAAAAAAATATTGATATTAATAAATGTCCCTTATCCGCATTTATAAATCATTAAAACACCATCAATATTATAGATTATAAATAAAAAATCCTTTTACGCTTGCAAAAATATAAAAAATATCCAATTTAATTTGATAATTATCATATAAAATGCATAAATTTGCAAACAAAACGAATAATTATACATGAAAAATAAAAATGAAAGACTGCTTCAAATACGGCGTTTAATTAATAATGAGCGTATTGCCAGCCAGGAAGAGCTTTTGAATCTTCTGAAAGAGAAGGGTTTTTCAATGACTCAGGCTACATTGTCACGTGATTTGAAGCATTTAAGAGTTTCCAAAGTATTCGATGAGGAGAAGGGTTATATATATTTTTTGCCCGAAGAAGATAATCATTCATCAGTTACTCCCTGGTCCGGATTTCTCATTGAAGGCTTTGTGTCGTTGGAGTTTGCTCAGGGCTTATTTGTGATGAAAACCTTGCCGGGATATGCAAATAGCATTGGATCTGCTATGGATTCGATGAATTTAATAGAAATTGCCGGCACCATTGCCGGGGATGATACAATTTTGATTATTCCTCGCGATGGGGTCAAAAAAGAAGATATTCAAAACCAGCTGGGAAAAGTTATTCCCAATATTTAATTGTGATAGTATGGATAAGTTTATTGTAAGAAATGCCGGAGCCACAGATTTGAGATACGTTCAAACCATTGTGGATGCTATTTTACTTGCTTCCAGGGAAAAAGGAACCGGTATTGCGGTAAGGTCTCAGGAATATATAAGCACTAAAATTCTCGAGGGAAAAGCAGTGATTGCCCTAACGGAAAGTAAACGTTGGGCCGGATTCTGCTATATTGAATCATGGGGCCATAACAAATATGTGGCAAATTCCGGCTTAATTATATCCAATGATTTCAGGGGCATTGGACTTGCCAAAGCCATAAAAGAAAAGGCCATGTATCTTTCTTTTCAACTCTTTCCGGGAGCAAAACTATTCGGATTAACCACCAGTCTTGCAGTGATGAAAATTAATTCAGATTTGGGTTACAAACCGGTTACTTTTTCTGAATTAACTGATGACGAGGAATTCTGGAAAGGATGTGAATCCTGTGCATACTATGATATACTTGTACGAACCAAACGAAGTCATTGCTTATGCACGGGAATGATCAAATCGCCGGAAAAATCAGAAGAGGAACTGAAAAAAGCAAAAAGCAAAACGGAAACGATCATTATAGAATAACCGGGTTTTTTGCTAACCCTTCCCGGTTGCCCATATTAAATTAGAAAAACATTGATGGAAAAAAAAGTAGTTTTGGCTTTTAGCGGAGGATTGGATACATCCTTTTGTACTCATTACCTGACTGTTGAAAAAGGTTTTACGGTATATACCCTAATTGTAAATACCGGAGGTTTTGATGAGAATGAACTGAAACAAATTGAAGAGAAAGCTTATGCATATGGTTCTTCTAAACACATATGCATCGACGCACAGCAGGAATATTATGAAAAATGTATTCGTTATCTCCTCTTTGGAAATGTGTTGAGGAATAGAAATTACCCGGTATCCGTTAGTTCAGAGAGGAGCTTTCAGGCAATGAAGGTCATTGAATATGCCGGAAAAATGGCAATTCCTGTAATCGCTCATGGGTCTACAGGAGCCGGAAATGATCAGGTTAGATTCGAATCTATGGCTATGATTCTGGATCCAAAAATGACTGTTCTGGCTCCCATCAGAGAACTGGCTATTAGCCGGGAAGATGAAATCAGCTGGTTGAAGAAAAAGGGGCTGGATTATACGGCTGATAAAGCTAAGTATTCTATTAATAAAGGATTATGGGGGACATCGGTTGGCGGACAGGAAACCCTGACTTCGCATATGGAACTTCCGGAGGAAGCCTTCTTGAATCCGGTCAGACGAAATGATAGCAGGCAAATATCCATAGAATTTATAAAGGGAGAACCGTTTGCGCTTAATGATAAACCTTACCCGAACAAAGTTGATCTTATAAAAGATCTGGAAATTATGGCTGCAGATTATGGTGCAGGAAGAGATATTCATGTTGGAGAAACCATTATAGGAATAAAGGGAAGGGTAGGGTTCGAAGCCGCTGCAGCTCGTATACTTATAGACAGTCATTACCACCTTGAGAAAAACGTACTTTCTAAATGGCAACAATACTGGAAAGAACAATTGGGGAACTGGTATGGGATATTTGTTCATGAAGCGCAGTTCCTGGAACCCTCAATGCGTGATATTGAACTTTTCCTTGAAAGCACACAGCGAAATGTGAATGGTAAAGTATTCATTCGTCTCAGACCCTATTCTTATCATATCACCGGAATTGAAAGTCCGAACGATTTAATGAATCCTGAATTTGCCCGGTACGGTGAGGAAAATCTGGATTGGACCGCCGAGGATGTCAAAGGCTTTACAAAAATAATGAGCAATGCTTCTAAAATTTATTATTCAGTGAATAAAGATGAACTCGATCATATTTAAACCTTTCATCGGGCAACATTTGGCCCTTTGAATTAATAACTGGTTTAATAATTCTTAAGTGAGATCCATTAAATTAAAAAACCGTTAAGCATGAATATTAAAAACATAGCTGTAATAGGATCAGGGAATATAGGGACTGCCATATACAGAGGGATTATTAACAGCGGAAAATATAAGCCTTCTGATTTTACGCTCACCCGCAGAAGATTGGAGATGATTGATCTTTTCAAAAATGATGGTGTGCGTGTTACGAATGATAATATTACCGCGGTGAAATCCTCAGATCTGATTATTCTGACAGTTTTGCCCAAGCAGCTTTTGAGCATCCTGGATGAAATCTCTCCCGTTCTGGATTCTTCCAAAATCCTTGTTTCTGTGGTAACAGCTTATTCTATTAATGAAATAAAAAACAGAATTGGGAAAGAAGTTCCGGTTGTTCTTGCTATGCCCAATACGGCTATAGCTGTAGGCGAGTCTATGACCTGCCTGGCCGTAGAAAAAGAAGATCAAAATGAATTGGAAAACATCAAGCAGATATTTAACCTGGTCGGCGAAGTTTTGGTTATCCCTGAAAGACTTATGGGTGCTTCAACCATTCTGGCTGCTTGCGGAATAGCATTTTTTATGCGGTATATCCGGGCTGCTTCACAGGGTGGCATTCAAACCGGGTTTCATGCTTCAGAAGCCCAATTCATTGCCGCTCAAACGGCCAGAGGAGCCGCTAAATTATTACTCGAATCCGGGAATCATCCCGAGACGGAAATTGATAAAGTAACTACTCCTATGGGATGCACCATTGCAGGATTAAATGAAATGGAGCACAATGGAATGAGTTCTGCCCTGATCAAGGGAATTGTGACTTCCTATAATGAACTGACAAGACTAAAATGATAGAAAATATTGAAAAACAAGCCCTCTCTTTGCTAAAGCAGATAATTGCCATTCCTTCCCTGAGTGGTGATGAAGAACTTTTATCCCGCTTTCTTGAAAATTGGTTGAGAGAACGGAACTTTATTGTGAATAAAAAGAATAATAACATCTGGGTGGAATCCATTCTTGACGAATCATTGCCCAGAATCTTGCTTAATTCACATATCGATACCATAAAAGTAGTTTCGGGATGGACACAGGTTCCTATTTTAGCTGAAGAAGAAGGAGATCGGTTGTATGGACTCGGGAGCAGTGATGCCGGCGGGTCTCTGGTGGCACTAATTTTTTCTTTTATGGAATTGGCTCAACTAAAGGATAGAAAGTATAATCTGATATTGCTTATATCTGCTGAAGAAGAAAACTCCGGCCCCAACGGAATCAGTACCGCTCTCCGGGAAATAGGAAAAATTGACCTTGCCATCGTAGGTGAACCTACCGGAATGGAAATGGCCATATGTGAAAGAGGTTTGGTGGTGATCGATTGCATGGCCAGAGGTAAATCAGGTCATGTTGCCCACCAGGAAGGAGAAAATGCCATCTATAAAGCAATAGAAGATATTAAGAGAGTTCAGGCGCTGGAATTTGAACGTAAATCCGACCTGCTCGGAGAAATACAGGCCGAAATCACTCAAATTGAGGCTGGATATCAGCATAATGTTATCCCGGATGAATGCCGTTTTGTAATCGACGTTAGAACCAATGAACTATATACCAATGAAGAAGTGGTTAAGATATTGGAGAAAGAAATTAGCTCTGAAGTCATTCCCCGGTCTTTTAGATTGAGATCCTCCTCCATTAATCCGGATCATCCCCTGGTGAAAAAGGCAAAAAAAATGGAGATAAAAACATTTGGTTCCAAAACCATGTCCGACCAGGCCCTGATCCCTGCACCATCTGTTAAAATAGGACCTGGAAAATCCTCCCTTTCCCATCAACCGGATGAATATATAGTAAAAGATGAAATAACAAACGCAATTACTCTATATATAAATATGTTAAAAGATTTTGAAATTTAATGAAGCTCTGGGAGAAAAACATAAGGACCGATGAGAAAATACTCGAATTTACCATTGGCAATGATCGTGTTTATGATATGTACCTTGCGCCATTTGACGTTCTGGCCTCAATTGCTCATGTGAAAATGCTGAGCCAGGTAAAGCTTATTGGCAATGATCATGCAGAGGATATAGTTAAAGCCTTGGTCGATATATATGAGGATCTGAAAAAGGGAGAATTTGCTATGGATGAAGGAGCAGAGGATATTCATTCTCAGCTTGAAAATATGCTGGTAGAAAGAATCGGTGAATCGGGAAAACGTGTTCATACTGCTCGTTCAAGAAACGATCAGGTATTGGTAGCGCTAAAGTTGTTTTACCGGGAAGAGATTTCTACTATAGCTTTGATGGTAAAGGAACTGGCCGTAAATCTGTTAAAAAAAGCGGAGGATTCACAATCTTTATTGATTCCCGGATATACTCATTTACAGGCTGCCATGTTTTCTTCTTTTGGTCTCTGGTTTTCGGCCTGGGCTGAGTCTTTTACCGAAGACTTGTACTTTCTCAAAGGAGTTTTTGACTATGTTAACCTGAATCCCCTGGGATCAGCAGCCGGGTATGGTTCCTCCTTTCCGGTCGACCGGGACTATACTGCAGTTTTGCTCGAATTTTCCGATCTGCATATTAATTCAATAAATGCTCAATTATCCCGGGGGAAAACTGAAAAAATGCTACTGGCCGGCCTTTCGGCTATAGCCGGTACCGTATCGAAGTTGTCTTATGATCTCATACTGTTTATGAATCAAAATTTTCATCTTGTCAGCCTGAGTGATGAATTAACAACAGGTTCATCCATAATGCCTCATAAGAAAAACCCTGATGTCCTTGAATTGCTCAGAGCAAAGGCAAACCGGATACAAGCGAGGGAATTTGAAGTACAAAGCCTGATCAATAATCTTCCTTCCGGTTATCACAGGGATTTTCAATTGCTGAAGGAAATCGCTTTTCCCTCCATATTTGACCTTAAAGAATGCCTTCACATTCTTACGTATATTCTGCCGGGGTTAAAGTTGAATCCTAATGCCACAGAAAAAGAGATGTACAAATATCTTGGCAGTGTAGATGCCATTAATGAAAAAGTAAAGAACGGAGAATCATTCAGGGAAGCCTACCGTCAGGTGGCTCAGGAAATTGAAGAAGGTGATTTTAAACCGGTTGAACATCCTGAATATTCGCATCCGGGGAGTATCGGGAACCTTGCTACCGGCAGAATACAAGATAAGCTTGATAAAATATGTAAAAGGATGCAGGTGGAAAAATACCGGGAATTTCAACAAAGATTTATGGAGAAAATCAAGAATTTGGAAGTATGATACATCGGGAGAGGCTAAAATATAAAAAACGTATCGTTATAAAAATTGGTTCCAGTTCACTTACCCATGCCGGAGGGCAATTGAATCTGCTCAGAATCGAAAAACTGGTAAGAGTGATCACCGATCTTAGCAATTCAGGGAAAGAACTGGTACTGGTTTCTTCCGGAGCCATAGCAACCGGTGCCGGGAAAATGGGCATTGATAAAAAACCTACGGATAAGATAAAAAAACAAGCACTTGCCGCTATAGGACAGGCTGAACTTATTAAAATTTATGATAAGTTTTTCGAAGAATACAATAAAACGGTTGCTCAGATTCTGCTAACTAAGGATGGATTGGAAAATCCCGTCAGAAGACAAAATGCCAGAAATACCCTGGATGAGTTGATAAATATGGGGATCATACCTGTTATTAATGAAAATGATACAGTAAGTACCGATGAAATAGAGTTTGGCGATAATGATACGCTATCCGCTATTGTTGCTACCCTGATTAATGCAGATCTTTTAATTCTTTTGAGTGATATTGACGGCATGTTTACCGGAGATCCTTCTTCGAATGAGAGTGCGATGCTCATATCGAAAGTGCTGGATTTTAAGGAGGATATTGAACGATTTGTTTTTAGTCATAAATCTGATTTTGGAACGGGAGGGATGGCTAGTAAAATAGCTGCTGCCCGACTTTGTGCGGGGGAGAATGTAGATATGGTGATCACAAATGGGTCTGATCCCCTCATCATACACGATGTGCTTCAGGGAAAAGAAATAGGAACTTTTTTCGTTTCACCAAAAACCGCAGAAACAGCGTAAAAACTAATAAATATGCAGGAATTAACAGAAAAGGGGAAACAGGCAAAAAAAGCCTCTGTCATAATGCAAAAAGCCCTGAGTTCACAGAAAAACCGGGTACTTAAGATCGCAGCAGAAAATCTTGTTGCGAACACTAACCTCATCCTGAAGGAAAATGAAAAAGACCTGGACAGGGCGAAAAAAAATGGACTTACGGGTGCTATAATGGATAGATTAACCTTGACCAGAGATAGAATTGAAAGCATTGGAGAAGGTTTAATTGAGCTGATCCAGCTGGAAGACCCTGTCGGGGAAGTAATTGCTATGAATAAAAGACCGAATGGCTTGATGATCGGTAAAAAACGTGTCCCTATTGGTGTAATAGGTATGATTTATGAAGCAAGACCTAATGTTACGGCAGATGTTTTCGGACTATGCATTAAAACAGGAAATGTCGTAATTCTGAGGGGAGGAAAAGAAGCGTATAACTCCAATAAAATACTGGTTTCGATTTTAAAAGGAGCTCTTAAAGAAGCCGGCTTGCCTGAACATGCAGTGCAGCTTGTTGAAGATACTTCAAGAGATAGTGCGGTAGCGCTTATGAAACTCAATGATTATCTTGATCTGCTTATACCTCGCGGAGGTGCGGGTCTGATACAAACGGTGGTTATGAATAGCACAGTTCCAGTGATTGAAACCGGTGTGGGTAACTGCCATGTATATGTTGACGTATGGGCCGACCCGGTTAAAGCTGTGGATATTGTTTTTAACTCAAAAACTCATCGCCCAGGGGTATGCAATGCCGCCGAAAGTATGATTATCCATTCTGAAGTGGCAGCTCAGCTTCTCCCTTCAATCTGTGATAAATTGCGAACAAAAAATGTTGAGATCAGAGGGGATGAAAGAGTTTGTCAACTCATAAATTATGCCCTTGAGGCTTCGGAAGAAGACTGGGGCAAAGAATATCTTGATTATATAATTTCCGCAAAAACAGTAGACAGCCTGGAGGAGGCAATAGAACATATCAATAGCTATGGTACAAAACATAGTGAATCTATTGTAACGGAAAACTATACCCACGCTCAAAGATTTCTGGAGGAAGTGGATGCCGCCGCTGTATATGTAAATGCTTCCACCCGCTTTACCGATGGCTTTGAATTTGGATATGGTGCAGAGATCGGTATTAGTACACAAAAACTGCACGCCCGCGGTCCGATGGGATTGAAAGAGCTTACCACAACCAAATATATTGTTTATGGAGACGGACAGGTGAGGTAGGAAAAGGATGGAATTCCGGAAAAAAATCGAAGGACACAGGCTCCGGAATCTTTCTCATATAGCGATGATGAAGGAATATAAATGTATCCCTGATTAGCTCGGGCTTGTCCCGGGTTGTTAGGTGTCTCGGGCTAACAGACTGAAGCTCTACATACCAGCTCCAGATTTCTGACCTTAAGGTAAACCGGGTCTTGCTTGGAAAATAATGTATTTGAAATCCAGGCGCTTCAAACCATAATGGATCAAAGTTTAATCAAACGCCCCATATCTTTCAGATATTCTTCAATTAATTCCTGGTCCTCACAATCATAAATCCCGAAAAGAATATTATCCTCCCAAATCAGAAAAATATCTCCGTTATACCTGTCTTTAATGGGAAATAAGCCTTCTTCCAGTGGGCTAATGTTCTGTCCCGTAAATTCCAAATATCTTTGAATTAGTTTTTTACATTCTCCGGTTGAAGACTTTTTAGTAATGAAAAGGGTGAATTTCTGAGCCTCCCTCTCATAATTGGCTGTAAAAACTTCATAAAAGAATTCATGGCCTAAAAAATTTCGGGCAATATACCTTTGCTGGTTAGCTAACTTCCCTTTTTCAGGAAGATATTTTAACATAGCGGGAAAATCGGCAGATCCGTTTAAATTTTCAATGAGCTTCTTAGAAATTGCTTTCATTGCTTTGTGCACCCATTTCTTATCCGAATCACTATGCATTTTAACATAATAGTTTCCAATTAGAAAATTCAAGGCTCCTCCTGTCTGATAACCCTGAACCCCGATATCCAGAAAATCATAATCGGGAGAGCGCTCTGCCGTGTATATACCAAATGCATTTTTGCCATCTTTATGTACGTAAACCTCAGCTTTTATTCTGCTCTTCCCTTTGTTGTATTCGGCCATATATAAATTCCGGAAACCATATGAAAGATAACTATCCGCTGCACCATTAATGTAGTCCCATAGGTTGTCAGATGAATAAACCGGAAAATCCATGGATAGACCCCAGCCAGAATGATTGGGAAAGTCAACTTCCTCCTGAGCAAAAACATACGGATGCACGATTAGCAGGAACAATCCGAGCAGATAAATAGGTTTTTTCATAATGGCATTTTTAGTTATTTTTTGAAAACAATTCTGATTTTATTTTCATCCCCAATGTATTTTCCTTCATTTTTCGCCGGACTCCATTTCGGTCCTTCTACCAACAAACGTATTGCTTCTCTGGAGAATTTATCTCCTGGACTTCGAACAACTTCAATATTTACTGGCTTACCAGAGGGGGAAATTATGAATTTCAACTCTACAACGGCTTTCTCAAGCTCTGAACCCGGAAATACCATGTTTTCTTCAATGTATTTTTTAAACCTTATTTTGCCCTCCAGGGGATAAGCATTTTGATAACTATTTTCAGTTGTTCCGTCAACGTTCCTAACAATGCTTACTGCTCCTGTGGAGTCGTGGTGGGGTTCCCCCTGGCTCACTATAACAATCTCATCCTCTGCGGGAGAATCGGGCTGCATTAATATCTCAAGATTTGTATTTCGGCTCACGGTTGTTTTCACAGGTTCCATTCCAATTAAATCTATGTTTAATTCATTCGCTCCTTCGCTTTTCGGTACGAGTGTGAACCGCCCTTGCTCATCCGTAACGGTGCCGGTATCTGTACCTTTAACCCACACCGTTGCTCCCGGAACGGGCAGACTGTCTTCGGCTGATAAAACCACTCCGCTTATTAAACTTTCTCTTTTTTCTGCTGATTGTATTTCCGGGGTCAGACTCTTTTTTGACGCCACAGCAAGTTGGCGGTTGTATTCTTTTGAAGCGATCTCTTTTTCTTCTTCATAAACTATTTGATCTTCAACTGCCATACGGACCGTGTCTGATGCCCTGGCAGTGGCTGTTCCCTCTGCTAACTCGTTCGGCTGTATTTCCCTTTTTGCTTTCTCCGATTCTTTTAGCTGAACGATCTCATCTCCCATCTCAGGCATATCAAGCTCGGGTCTTTTCACTACCTTGTCTTTTTTTACCACAGGAGGTGCTGTACTTTCTCCAACAGGCATTTCTTCAGGAAACCCTTTCTCATCCAAGCCTTTTTTCGCTTTATCTTCTGTAGCTTCCGGTTTTTTTTCCATCTCATCAATTGCTTTTTTTTCAGGCAATTCAATTGATTCCGAGATTTCAGTTTTTACAGGAACTTCCCGGATTTCGCGATCAGATATAAAAAAGTAAGCCAGGGAAAGCCCGGTAATTAAAGCTATCGAAGCTGCTATTCTATAACCTGTAAAACGGGTTTTCCTTTTCACCCGTTTGTTAAGACGTGAATTTATCTCAAGAAGATCCTTCTCAATCTCATCCGGTCCAAAAGCGTCATAACCCTCCATTGCCTCAGCTTCGAAAGGATCCTTTTGCATTTCTTTTTCAAGCCGGTTCTTCTCTTTCCCGGAAAGTTTCCCCTTTAGATAAAGAAGAAGATTCCTGATGGTGCTATGTTGATCTCTTTTCGACATTTTTCGTCTCCAGACAAATTTTCAAATTTCTCTTTCCGTTTTGCAAGTAACTCTTCACTTTTTTTACTTCAACATTCATGATCTCAGATATCTCTTCATAGCATTTGTCCTTATAATAAAACAAATGTATGCATTCTCTTTGTTCGTTTTTCAAAGTTTCCATACAGTCCTGGAGAGCTTTGTTTAACTCCGAACCCTCCTCGTCAACAGGATGCATTTTTTCGGCCGATTCCATAAAAATGCTTTCTTCTTCAATATATTTCTTTGTTTTTTCTTCCTTCGATTTTGAAGAGCGCAATTTCATCAGGCAAAAATTCTTTGTAAGAACATACAGCCAGGGTTTAAAATTACGGATGTCATGCCGGGGAATTTCTTCGATAAGCTTCTCAAAGATCTCCATTACGGCATCTTTGGACCGTTCTCTTTCTTTGAAATATTTCAGGCATACCCCGTAAACAAGGTGAATGTATGGTGAATATAGTGAACCGAGATATTCCAGGTCCTGACTGTTCCTGAATTTTTCGAGCAATTCCTTTTCCCTGTTTATGGAGGGTTCGTTAATCAATTCCTGGTAAATTATTATTCTTTTCGGACATCATCAAATTTCGGTAAGTTTTTGGAGAAAACAAAGCAGAACCGCCCAATCTGGGCGTCTTCCACTTTCATACGCCTCACCATGTGCCCCCAATCCTCATCCCCCATCCCAAAAAAATCAAAATTTTTATGGAATCAGTTTCAAGCCTGCATCCTGTAGTTGAATTTTAATTTAAAAACCTGAACCATGAAAAAATTAGTAGCATATTCAGTTTTATTGTTCATCTCTACCTTGATGCTTTCAGCAAATCCGATATTAATTTCGGGAATAGTTAGTGATGAAAACGGCAAAGCCCTTTCGGGGGTAAATGTAACAGTGAAAAATACTTCGTACGGCACAATTACGGACATCAACGGTCATTATTCGATTGAGGTAAATGAGTCAGAACATATCCTTGTATTCGCCCGTGTGGGATATGAAACAAAGGAAATTAAGGTTTCGGGCAGGAAAACCGTGAATGTACAGTTAATTCCTGTTCTGTTAGAAAGAGAGGAAGTTTTGGTACCGAAAACCCTAAAAAACAAATCAATGGATTTAACGGCTGCATATAGCACAATGCAGACCGGGAATGTGAGTTCATTTATCCGGCCTTTTAATACCGAAAGTTACTCAACCATCCATGAAAACGGATATAAGGATGTCTTTCATCAGCCACTGTCCACTTTTTCAATTGATGTTGACAGGGCTTCTTATTCCAATGTGAGAAGATTCCTTAACATGGGGAAGGTCCCCCCAAAGGATGCTGTAAGGATAGAAGAAATGATCAATTATTTCACCTATGATTATCCTGAGCCTGATAATGAACATCCTTTTTCTGTGACCACTGAATTATCAGTTTGTCCCTGGAATGAAGATCATCATTTATTGCATGTGGGGTTAAAAGGAATCGAAATGGCAAAAGAAGAGTTGCCTGCTTCTAACCTGGTATTTCTTATCGATGTTTCCGGATCAATGAATTCAGCAAATAAACTTCCTCTTCTTAAAACTTCATTTGAGTTGCTGGTTAAGCAACTGAGAGAGGAAGACCGGGTTGCTATTGTTGTTTATGCAGGAACAGCAGGTCTTGCCCTTGAATCTACGTCAGGAAATAAAGAGGGTGAAATTCTGGATGCCATTCATCGTCTCAGTGCCAATGGATCAACAGCAGGGGGTGCAGGCCTTCAGCTTGCATATAAAGTGGCAACGGAGAACTTTATAGAAGGAGGAAATAATCGGATTATTCTCGCTACTGATGGGGATTTTAACATCGGGCATTCTTCAAACGCAGAGATGGAAAGAATGATCGGGAAGGAACGTGAGAAAGGGATTTATATGACTGTTCTGGGGTTTGGAATGGGAAATTACAAAGATGACAAGATGGAAATTATCGCAGATAAGGGAAATGGGAACTATGCTTACATTGACAATATTCAGGAAGCCAGGAAATTTTTAATCGGTGAGTTTGCCGGGTCCATGTATACCATTGCCAAAGATGTAAAATTTCAGCTTGAATTCAATCCTCAGAGAGTGAAAGCCTATCGTCTGATTGGATATGAGAACAGATTGCTGAATGATGAGGATTTTAACGATGATAAAAAAGATGCCGGTGAAATGGGTGCCGGCCATACTGTTACCGCTCTTTATGAGATAATTCCTGCAGGCTCTAAAGAGAAAATAATGGATATTGATGACCTGAAATACCAGAATCGTCCTGAAAGAGATAAAGTTGAACCCGATATGAATGCTGAACTCCTCACCATCAAGCTCCGGTACAAAAAACCCGGGGGATTTAAGAGCATTCTGATTAAACGACCGGTTAAGGGTAAATTATATACGGTGGATGAGGTATCCGATAATTTCCGTTTTTCAGCTGCTGTTGCAGGCTTTGGGATGCTACTGAGAAATTCAGAGTATAAAGGCAATTTCCTCGTTGATGATGTCCTTTCACTCGCAAGAAGCGGCAGGGGAGAAGACGAAGAAGGTAACCGTGGTGAGTTTATCAAACTTGTCAAAACAGCCGATGCTCTGGCGGCATTTACTGCAGGTAAGGATTAATCATGCTGAGATTTAATGGGAACTTTATGTAATAAACGTTAAGCACCCAAAAGGTGATGATCCCGGTTGATAAATCAACCAAGTCCTGTGCTTACCCACCCTTTGGTCAACCTCTGGGTTGAAAGACAGCAGCTATAGACTTTATTTCTCAATGTAGGTTTTACCCAAAACCCTCTTCATAACCTTACAGTATGCCCAGGGTATATAAATGCCTATGGTGATTATTGAGAGAAGTGTTTGTCCCCAGATGAAAAGGAAGTCTTCAACTGCATCCAGTTCATATCCCAGCGTAAGGTTTTCTCCAATATCATTTTTTACTTCTGTATTTTGAAGAAAATATTGATAGATCTTCAAATAAGCCAGAGGATAATAAATACCAATTGTCAATGCTGCAAGAAATGTCTGTAAAAGTATTACTCCAATCCCCTCCATATAATCTGTATCTAGTTTAATGTCAAAATTCCGGTAGTGGATATTGATAATCCATCTGATGTAAAAGAAAGTGAAAGGAGCAATTGCTATTGTTTCCAGAATATTAACAAAATATTTAGAGAAAGAAAACGTATGATCGACTTCAAAATAGTTTTTTAATAGAAGCGCCAGGATCCCCAATGGAATCAGGGCTGCTAATATGAAAATCACCAAAAGATCTGTGCCGTTTGCCTGAAATTTGAATTTTGAGTCCTGGTAGGAAGTTTCGTCAATAAAGAATCCATAAAGATCCTTTATAAACCATGGAAGATATATTCCAATTGTAATGATGGTGAAAAATATACCTTTCAGTACTATTACAAGAAACTCAGACAGCTTTCCTTTGAAAACAGGGTTAATACTATCATATTCAATATTTTCTATGGATAACTTATAGAAAAAAAACGATATCGCCAGGCCACCAAAAAAGACGAAAAGAAATAAAAGACCAAACCATAGGGCTTGAGATGTTTGAAGTGGTATTGATTGATTCCAACCGGTGGCGTCCAGATATAAAAGCGCTGGAACAATAACCAGTATAAGCATAAGGAGAATATATTTAAATATTTCTTCTCCCTGTAATTGGAATGAAAAGTACTTTTTCATGACAGGATGATTTTAGGTTTGATCTTCACAAGTTAGAAAAAACTCATGTAGAATGAGAAATATTAAATGATAATTTAACCTATTTATTCCGAGACTTTGACAAAGGAGGAACACATTTTCCTACCGTCCTTTTTTCCTAAGCTCAACTGAAATTTTTTCCATAGTAACGAGACATCCCTTCGGTATCTCTTCCAGATCTTTCTGAATATAAGCGTAGAAAGCTTTAATTTTTTTTGTGGAATCAATTAATTCAATTACAATCGGCAGTTTTTCTGTCAATTCCCAGAATTTTGATGACGAGATGCTGCTGCTCAAACCATATCCCATAATTCCACGGTAAACGGTCACCCCAGATATGCCTTTATCTTTTGCAAGTTCAACGATATACTCATAAAGCAGTTTTTGGCCGATTTTATCCGTGCTGCTGGCATATATTTTTAAAACTATTTCTTTTGGTTTTTTCATTTTATAAAAGTTTTGATGAAATGTATCCCAGGTAAACAGCAAGAAAACCAAAGAAAATACTCAAACCCGAATAAATTACGACAGTTAAAAATTGGCCATTGCGCATTAGCATGAGGTTTTCTCCCGTGAAGGTTGAAAATGTTGTAAATCCGCCACATAGTCCTATCATTAGAAACAGGCGCAGCTCAAAATTCATAAAAACACTTTTTTCCGCTATTCCGGTTAGAAAACCCAGCAATAAACTGCCGAGTACATTCACCAATAAAGTACCGAGCGGTATAGAAAAATAATCCACCAGGAGATTAATTTTGGAAATATAATAACGGGATACACTTCCTATGAATCCACCAAAACCAATTAAAAGTATTTCTTTCATGTGTATATTTGGAATAAAAAACGACAAGTTATCCAGAAATCAAATAGTAATGAAATTATTCTAACTAAACACCAATAATTTTATTGAATTTGCTGTTGAAGAATCTTGTCTCGATTAGGATAAATGATAAAATGATTTATTAATTTTGATGCAACTAAAAATAACCAAACTATGAAAAATCAAAAAGTTTTTTTGTCGGCATTATTGACTTTGTTCGTGTTGAGTTTTTCGTGCTCAAAGGATGACGAACCAGAAGTCAAAGAATTTGAAACCATTGGCTTTGATTCTGTAGCCATAATTGAAAAATTACCCGAAGGCTTAAAGAATTCTGACAATGAATATGCGGAAATGGCGGTAGATTATGTGGAGAATGCAATTGATTGGAGCAGTTTTTCGGATCAACTTGTTCCTCCGGAGAATGCAGTCAAAACCGGAAAAAAATCTTCGGAGACGTACACATGGACATGGAATTACGGGGGTGCATATGTGCTAACGTTATGGTGGACTTTTCATGATGATTCAGAAAAGAATTACTGGGATATAGATATACAGTATAATGAGGGAGAACGTTACAGCTACCTTCAGGCTTGGGAAGCCAAGGATAATTCTTCCGGACAAATCCAATACAATTTCCAATGGGCATGTTCCATGGATGATCATGCATCCGAATGTGAAGATCTATTTTGGATTTATACCTGGGATGTGGATGAAAATGAAAATTACACCTTCAAATACATCATAGAGGCTGATGATGATAGCTATAATGAGAGCCTGCGCTATGAAACCGTTGTAAATAATGATGGGTCCGGTTATGTTCGGTATTATTTTTATGAAGAATTGTTTTATGACCTGAACTGGGATCAGGATGGCAATGGATCATGGACGTATTATTTTGGAGGAGATAGCGGCAGCTGGACCGTAGGTTAAAACATGATTTATACTGTCATAGATGTTTTCTTTGTTGTTTTTCACACAACATTAATCCTTTTTAATGTGCTGGGCTGGGTTTGGAAAAAAACCCGCCTGGCCAATTTAATCACCCTGGGTTTAACGGGTGGATCCTGGTTCATACTGGGTATTTTTTATGGCTTAGGTTATTGCCCTTTAACCGAATGGCATTTCGATGTGCTTCAAAAATTGGGAAAAACCAACCTCCCTTCTTCCTATATCGAATATCTTGCAGAGCGATTAACCGGTACCAATTTTGATGGTGATACGGTCAATATAATTACGCTTGTGGGATTTTTTATTGCGTTAATTCTATCTGCCTATCTCAATTACCTTGATTATAAAAAGAAGAAAGCCAGCTGATTTTGATCCTTCTTCATTTCGCCTTATTTTTGTCCTATGGATAGAAAGAGAAGGTATTTTAATCGATACAAACGAGCAGCTTCCGATTATTTGAGTGATACTTCACGTCTTCATATTTTGATGAGCAAAGCCCGGGAGAAAATGGAAGGAGGGAAATCCCAATTAAGTGGAGCCTACGATACTATTCTTCTTTTTTCCCGTTTGATGCGGGCTTATATTAAAGGAGAATACAGAAATATTCCGAGGGAGAAGGTTTTGATGATAATCGGTGCGTTTATTTACCTGGTTTCTCCTATTGATGCCATTTTCGATTTTATGCCGGGTGGTCTGATTGATGACGCCGCCATATTTGTCTGGTTGCTGGATTCCATGAAGGATGAACTTGCCGCCTTCCGGGAATGGGAAAAACTTTCTGATGAGGAGATTTCCTGAAGCTATGATAAAAACATATAAAATCATGCCTTAATGACCAAAAAAAAGAGGTAATTCCACAAAGGAATAAACCTCTTCATTAGGTATTATAGGGCATTTAATCAGTTCATACTTTGTACCGGAACTTCTGCAGTTTTTACCGTTTTAATAATACGGGCAGCAACTTTATAAGGGTCCGCATTTGAAGCAGGCCTTCTGTCTTCAAGCCTGCCTTTCCATCCATTTTCAATGGTTGAAATGGGGATGCGTATCGATGCTCCCCGATCGGAGACACCATAGGAGAATTTATCGATGGACTGGGTTTCATGTAAACCGGTCAACCGCCTGTGATTATCAGCTCCATAAACAGAAATATGTTCGGGTATATGTTTTCCAAATTCCTCGCATATTGCAGTAAATACATTTTCATCTCCACATGTTCTCATCAGGCTGTTTGAGAAATTTGCATGCATGCCGGAACCGTTCCAGTCTCCTTCAACCGGCTTGGGCTGAAGGTTGACACGGACACCATATTTTTCACCTACCCTCTCCGCAATATACCTGGCTACCCAGATCTGATCCCCGGCTTCTTTTGCCCCTTTTGCGAAAATCTGATATTCCCACTGACCTTTCATCACCTCAGCATTTATGCCTTCAATATTTAAACCCGCTTCAATGCAGGCGTCCAGATGCTCTTCCACTATGTTTCTTCCGATATTGTATTCCGCTCCTACAGAACAATAGAAAGGTCCCTGGGGGGGAGGATAGTAACCCGGAGCCGGGAAACCCAGTGGTGTGTGATGGTCAAGATCCCATAATACATATTCCTGTTCAAACCCGAACCAGAAATCATCATCATCATCATCAATGGTTGCTCTTCCATTGGATTCATGTGGAGTTCCGTCAGGATTTAACACTTCGGTCATCACCAGATAACCATTCTTCCTTTGAGGATCCTTACAGATAAATACGGGTTTTAACAGACAGTCAGATGAACTTCCATCCGCCTGCATGGTTGAGGATCCGTCGAATGACCATATCGGTGCATCTTCCAGATTTCCGCTAAAATCGCTTAAAACCAAGGTCTTACTTCTCATCATTTGTGTGGG
This sequence comes from uncultured Bacteroidaceae bacterium, assembly GCA_964595055.1. Taxonomy (GTDB): domain Bacteria; phylum Bacteroidota; class Bacteroidia; order Bacteroidales; genus CAYRTD01. The sequence goes on from CAZQOV010000040.1 coordinate 21,111, forward strand.
CCGATACCCGTCCAGCCAGATGTACTCTAATTTTGATTTCATAACACTACTTTTTATTT
>CAZQOV010000041.1:0-20950 GCA_964595055.1 uncultured Bacteroidaceae bacterium
ATAACCAATTGTGTAAAGATAACGGAGAATCATAATGGAAAGGGAACGTATTTTTCAGTCAATGTAAATCAGAATAAAAAACCACCCCAAAAATAATCTTCTTATATCCGATTAAACCATATTTATAATTCATGCCAAAAGATATTTTTAAATTCTCCCTCCCCTTCTCCAAAAAGATACCATTGTGGTATTGAGAAAACAAAGATTTTTTTGGGGTCCTCTATAATAAAGGGGGTTCCTTTCCTGATGCAAAAAAGTGAAAAGAGTGAAAAGATGCAGCCCTAAAAAAACATTTTATTTTTTTCTCACCCCCCATCATCAGGCCAAATGTTTCCAATATATTTCCAATAAATGAAAAAACCCCAAAAAACATGGGGTTCTTTGTAGCGAGAGCGAGCCTTGAACTAGCGACCCCAGGATTATGAAGCATGCGCTCTAACCACCTGAGCTACCTCGCCATTATTTTTCCCTAACGGGCTGCAAATATAATTTATTTTTTCAAAAAGTGGAAAGGATTGTTTTTTTCTATTTTAAAAAAATCTATATCTCCCCAACCCTCCTCATCAATTCCTCAACCTCCTTTCCCTCCAGAAAAATTCCCGCATTGTCTTTGGCTATATTCAGATATTCCAGCGCCTTCATAGGCTCTTCCTTCAGAACATAACATAATCCAAGGTACCAGGCGGAGAGAGGATGGATCCTTTCATTTCTGCCGGCCGATTCTTCTACCAGTTGTCCGTATTGCTCAATGGCCTCATCGATTAACCCGGTTTCCTGAAGAGAAAGTGCATAGATGAACCGTGCTTCGGTATGGTCGGGATTATTATTGAGGATCTCACTGCTCATGTCTATGCTGGTTTCATAATTCCCTTCATTAAAGTTTTCCACTGCCCGAATGTAAGTGCTGCCTGCGTCTAAATGTTCGGAGCGAGAGAACTCAAACTGATACTTTTCATAGTATTGCGCATAAAGCTTTTCGCCGGTAGGTCCCCCGAAACTTGACCATAGTATCAATACAACAGCTACCATGGCAGCTGCCGCAGCAATGGGGCCAAACTGCCTGATCTTCTTTTTTCTTTCCTGTTGTCTTTGATAGGCTCTATCAAGTTCATTTACAAAATTCCGGGTTTTAACATCATCCTTTTCATCACTTCTATACTTACGGATGTCCTCTATAATATCCTCATCACCGACATCGGATGTATTCCGGTCCGGATCCTCCTCACCGGCTTTTTTCATCATCTCTGAGCTTATCAATATGTCTGTCCGGCTGGCCTCCCGAAAATATTCCCTGCAGTCCGGATCTTTGAGACATTCTGTGAACTCCTGCTTTTCCTTCTCGCTAAGAAGACCCTCAAGATGCCTGTGTATTAAGTCTTTTGTCCTTTCACTTACCATAACATAATTTTTTCGGGGTGATTATTTTTAAACGCCGGGATAAATTCGAATAAAATTTCAGCGTTTCTGGCTTTCCCTTACCTGTCATAATTGATTAAAGTCCCAAAAAACATTTCATCATCCAAGTTAAAAAAATAATCATTTATTATCAGTTAACTTTTTCAACATTTAAAAAAAAACAGGTACGGGGAGGATAAAAGACTTCTCTCTCATTACTTCCGTCAGTATTTCTTCAATTTAGAATAGTCTTGACCTACATCATTCTGCAACATAGTCACCATAGATTTTGGCCACACCCAATCCCATATCTATACCGATCACCGCTCACCGATCACCGATCACCGATCACCGATCACCGATTACCGATTACCGATCACCGATCACCAATTACCACTCCCCACTTATCCCTCAATCTCCCTCACCATCTGATTCGCATACCCCCATTCATTATCATACCAGCTCATAACTTTCAGGAGATCACCGTCTACAACCTGTGTCATTCCCAGGTCCACGATGGAAGCATGAGGGTCTTTAATAATGTCTGATGAAACCAGGGGATCGGCGCTTACGCCAAGGATGTTTTTATACCGGTCGGATTTGGATTCTTCTATGAAGATATTGTTAACCTCATCAACAGAGGTCTCTTTTTCCGTGACGAAAACAAGATCGGCAATGGACCCTACGGGAATAGGCACTCTCAGCGCTACGCCATCGAATTTGCCTTTAAAATCTGTCAGCACCTTTGTGGTTGCCACTGCGGCACCGGTTGAGGTGGGAACAATATTTACAGCGCCGGCTCTTCCTCTTCTCATCTTTTTCTGGGGAGCATCAACTATAGCCTGGCTGGAGGTATAAGCATGTGTGGTAGTCATTATGGCTTTTTTGATGCCGATCCGGCGACTTAAAACCTCAACAACAGGTGTGATGCAATTGGTGGTGCAACTGGCGCAGGAAATGATCTGATCTTCTGAATCATTAACCCCTTTTACGATGGTTACCACTTCTTCACTTTTTGTCGGCGCAGATAAGATGGCTCTTTTCGCACCGGCATCGATGTGTTTTTGTAATCCCGGTTTATCGGTGAATATTCCAGTACTTTCAATTACGGTATCAATTCCAAGGTCTCCCCAGGGCAGTTCAGCCGGATCTTTCTTGTTAAATACTTGAATATCTTTACCGTCGATGGATATGCTGCCTTCTTTACCTTCTACTGTTTTCTCATATTTCCCATATACGCTGTCATACTTCAGGAGATAAACAAGATTATCGACAGGAACAATATCATTTACAGCCACCAGTTCCAGGTTGTCATTCCCGATGATGATCTTCAAAGCGGCTCTTCCGATTCTTCCTAATCCATTTATAGCTACTTTTTTCATAATAAATATAATTTTCGTTTTCTATCATTTTTAGAGAGAAGAATAATGGGGAATATATCACCAGATTGAGAGAGTCTTCTACAAAAAAGTTTCTTCTTCCTCGCCGAAATCGGGGGATGGGAAAATTATCTGGAAAAGTTTAAACTTAACCATTCAAAGTTGCATTAAGACTTATATTCAGAGATGCAAGGGCCATAGACACAGGGCAGTTCTTTTTAGCTCCTTCAGCAAGTTCCTGAAATTTATCTTCATCAATTCCAGAAACCCTGGCATTGCATTCCAGTTTGCTTTCGGTAATCTTGAAACCTTCACCCTGCTTTTCTATACTCACATTTGCCGTGGTGGATATCTCTTCAGGATCAGCACCTGCACCCGCCAGCTCCAGGGCAAAGGCCATGGAGAAACACTGGGCATGGGCCGCTGCAAGCAATTCTTCAGGATTGGTTCCTTTCTCTTTATCTTCAAAACGTGAGGCTGCACTGTAGGGAAATTCCTGGTTGATGGAGGGTAGTTTTCCTGTTCCTTTTCCTTCTTTCAGGGTACCTTTCCATACGGCGCTTGCTTTACTTGTGTTTTTCATAATTGCTTAATTTTTTAAATTATTGTTATAATGGTATTTGTTTGGACAAAAGGTATGCCATTGAATCAGAGTGAGAGAGGGGTGGGGGGATGATGAGGTGGGATACCATGGAAATCCAATGCTTCCTGCGAGCAGTGCCACGCGCCTGAGCTGTCTGCATGTCGTCGTAGTTGTTTGCGAGCGCAGACCGCGTATCGCTGAGGGCTTAGGCATGCACCTACGCTTTAGCTTGGGGCGCAAGCGTAAGGCTGTGTTCGTCGAAGACAGGCGCTATGGCATTTATGCAAGGCAGCCGGGCCGTTAATCGACTGTCAACATAAATGGTTGAAGGGTTCCCGCCTGCCATTGCACTGGCTTTCACGTCGTCGGGCAGGTAATCATCACCGACCACCGATCACCCATCACCCATCACCCATTACCTCTTCCTCCCAGCTTTTCCCCCAATATTTCCTTATCTTGCAAATAAAAACATTATGGCACGATTCATAAAAGACAGATCTGCATCAACCGGAATGGCACCGGGTTCACTCATATTTATCGGGGAACAGAAAATGGCGAAACCTGTGATCCATTTGATTGAATATGACGAGAATGACTATGAAGAACGGGAATTATCGGATCTCAATGATATTATCCCTTCCATCAACAACAAGAAGGTTTCCTGGATCAATATTTACGGTATCCACGATGTTCATATGATTGCCAGACTCGGAGAAATTCTTGAGCTAAGGTCTTTGTTTCTGGAGGATCTGCTAAACACCGACCAGCAGCCCATTTATGAAGATGGTCCCACTTACGATGGGTTTATTCTGAAAATGCTTGATTATGATATGGAAGAAAAGAGCATAGAGTCGGAACAAATAACCATGGTGCTGGGTGAAAATTATGTACTTACCCTTCAGGAGCAAAGAGGGGATCTTTTCAATCCGGTAAGGGGCAGGATTAAGCAAACCAACCGCAGAAAAAGGTTGAATGAAAATGATTATCTCATGTATGCGCTTCTGGATACTATAATTGATAATTATCTTGCTATAGTTGAAGCGGTTGGAAGAGAAATTGAAGATATAAGTTATAAGATTTTTACTCAAACAGATTCCAATCTTACCAGGGAGATTTTTCATTATAAAATGGAAACAAATTACCTGCGCAAGCAAATTCGTCCTGTAAGGGAGATCATGCTGCAGATCCTGCGATCGAGAGATACATTCTTCCAGGAATTAAATGAGCAATACCTGCATGATCTGAACAATCTGGTTGTCCAGGCTACGGATGCCATTGAACTCTATAGCAATATGGTGTCCGATCACCTCAACATTTACAATACCAACGTGAACAATAAAATGAATGAAGTGATGAAGGTGCTTACCATTTTTGCGTCCATTTTCATCCCTTTGACATTCATTGCTGGAGTTTATGGAATGAATTTCGAATATATCCCGGAGTTAGGATTGAAATATGGATATTTTTATTTCTGGGGAGTGATCCTGATCCTGGGAGGAACTTTGTTATGGTATTTTAGAAGAAAACGGTGGCTGTAATATACAACCACCGTTTATCAGTTCAATCTTTGTCTGTCAAAAGAGAAATAAATATTCCCCTAATCTAATTTAAAGGCGATGCCAAGATTTATGTAACTGATGCCATAACCTAATTCCATCATGGCCGCCAGATTGTCTGCAAAATAATATCTTCCTCCAACATAAAAACTAAGGACTAATCCACCACTGGTGTCGTTGTAATTATACCCCCCACCGGGTGTCCCAAATTCGTTATCTGTAACTATACGGAATCCAAATAAAGCACCCGCATAAGTATCCAGATCATCAATAAGGGGATAATGAAAAACACCCCTTCCTCCCAGAATGAAGTTTGTCAGGTTGTAGCCCCAATCAAAGTATTCCCACTTGTATCTTGAAAAACCCACGTAACCTCCAACACCAATCGAACCTTCCTCTAAAACACCATCTTTGATTCCCATCTCGAAGGAAGCCGAAAGCGGAGGTATAACCATTGAATGCAGGCTACTTGTGTAAAAGGTGGATCCAAACCCGATACCCAGGTTTACAACCTTATCCCCTTCTTCAAACATTTGAGCTTTTGCAGAAGTACCAAATAAAAAAACAAGAACTAAAATACATAGATTTCTTTTCATGACACGTAATTTTGATTAGTTACACAAATGTAAAAGTTTTATTTTATATGTCGAATTCAAATTGACCAGTGAGGAGGATTTTTTGATAATCATAAATCTTTGTGTGGTATTTTACTGTTTTTTAACGAATAGGTATTCCATGATCATCACTATTCATCGAGTTAAGGCTCCGGATGAATCATTTAAATCGGTCCATTCTTTTTTGATGGTTCTAACCGGAAATCCCTTAAAACCTCTTTTTTACGAAACTCAAGGAGATAAAATTCAAAAATAAGACTTATTTGTCCGAATTACAAATCTGACAAGGGTGGCTTAAAAAAAGTGTTGGAAAAAAAAAGTCAGATCAATAAATATGTGGCACTTTTTCCCTACTTTTGCTCATCATCGGTTCCCGAATGGGATTAAAAGGGAATGTCGTGATCCTTTTTCTGAAGGAAAGTCGGCAACAGTTCCCGCTGCTGTAATTTCCGTCCGCCGAAGGCGGACAAGTTTCCGGAGGTATACCACTGTTATTACGATGGGAAGGTTCCGGAAACCGGAATAAGTCAGAAGACCTGCCGGTGAAAAATTGATTTTGCAGACTGCGGTGAACAGGATGCGGATCAGACAAGTTGAGCTTTCCTGAACAACGTCTGCTGCAAAATCAATAAACCGTGTTAAATCATGCAGCAGAAATCCCGTCAAATATCAGGTTCCTGTTGCTTAAAAATGTAGGTAATGATCAAATCCTGTCCCCGGTGTTCACGGGATTTTGAATGCCGGGATGATGATGTATTCAGCTGTGCCTGTATCGGAGTTTCTTTATCAAAGAAGGAACAGGATTGGCTTGCTGCGAATTATGACAATTGTCTTTGTCTTGATTGCCTGAAAGAGATTAGGAAGATGAGATCACAAACCAGTAAAAAGATAGGTAATGTTTAGTCATGTTTAATATACCTGAAAAATATAGTCTTTCTTTAAGAAGAAAACATCGGGAAAAATATCTTTCTTTTTTTACTTTCCTGAGTTATTTGACCAGAAATAATAACCATAGAAGGTTCATTTTTGCTTCGCTTGGCATCTTTTTCTGTACCCTTCTGAATGCGCAGTTCATTCATAAAATTATTGAGTACCGGCCTGCTCCCGGGCAGTTTATCAATTTAACCGGAACAGGGACTCCTGAGGCAGCTGAGAGTATTATTGGAGAGCAAGCCGGATTGGTGTGCCTTGGTTCTGCTGGAGGTTATATTGTATTCAGCTTTGACAGACCTGTGGTGAATGATCCCGCGAATCCCTATGGTGTGGATTTTACTTTATTCGGCAACAGCCTCCCGGAATGGGCTGAACCTGCTGCAGTTTATGTAATGAAAGATGAAAATAAAAATTCAATTCCCGATGATACCTGGTACTTGCTGGCAGGAAGTGATTATTATTTCTCCACGAGTCATAAGAACCATCGGATCACTTACTATGAACCAGCCTCTGAAGAGGAGGACATTTTCTGGAGAAATAATCTTGGAGAGAAGGGGTATGTTGAACGTAATTCCTATCACAAACAACCCTATTATCCTGCTGAGCTTTTCCCCGACGCTTTTTACAATGACAGCTGTACATTCAGTTTCCTGAAAATAGCAGGAAAGCTTGAAGCAGGCTCTTCTCTGGGTGTGAAATCTTATCCCCGTGCTTTTGGGTTTGCCGACAATAAAGTCTGTGGTCAGGGAGAACATATTACTCCTGATAATCCCTATACCCCCGAACCAGAAGGATATGGAGGAGATGCCTTCGATTTATCCTGGGCAGTAAACGAAGCCGGGGAATATGTTGAACTGGATACGGCTGATTTTATAAAAGTTCAGACTGCTATGTACGGATTTTCTAATGTGGTGGGTGAGATATCCCCGGAACTCCGGGGAGGGAGACTCAGCTCTCCCGATCCCACGGTGACAGGTAAAAATGAAATGCTGATAATTGAAAATATACCGGATGTTATTGATCCCGGAGTATATAAACTAATGGCATATTATTTCAAAAATGGCCGTTTGGTTGAAAACGAAAACATTAACTGGGTGAGCAGCAATCACGACGTCGAGATAAGTTCAGGCGGCGACATCATTGTTAATGAGGATACTTATACAGAAGTTCAGGCTACCGCTAAAAATGGAGAGGTAGTATCCAATACAATAATTATCCGGGGAAAGAATGTTGTTTCTGCAAAATCATTTCATTCTCAAGGAGAATTAAACATATTCCCCAATCCGGCTCATAAATTTATAAATCTTCAGGGGGTACAGGATGCTGAGGTTTATATCTATAATTCAAATGGTTCGCTGATTATGAGTTTTGAAACTTATAGTTCCCGGGAATCCATAGACCTATCCGCTTTAAGACCGGGAATTTATTTCATGAGTGTTATGGAGAAAGGAAAATTCAGGCATATAAGATTTACTAAATATTAGGGTTTGAAAGGCAGTATTAACATATGGAAGTTATTACAAGTGCCGCTGTTTCTTACAGTAACACTGCCAGGACTTGTTGCCCAGGATGTGATGGATACAATTATCCATATCTATGAAGTACGGGTCTTTGCTCAAACATCCCTGGATGAAAAAGGCATTGTAACCACGGAGATTGACAGTATTGACCTCAGTAATAACCCTGGAGAGGATCTTTCCACTCTTCTCTCAAACAGTAGTTTCATTTACATGCGAAGTTACGGACATGGAGGACTTTCCACGGCTTCTTTCCGTGGAACCGCTGCAAGTCATACAAAGGTTTACTGGAATGATATTGAGATTAATGATCCGGCAGTCGGACAAACAGATTTTTCCCTGATTCCGGTTTCATTTATCGATGAAGTGAAAATATACCATGGGGGAAGCTCTCTTCAAAAAGGAAGCGAAGCTATTGGAGGGAGTATATACCTTAATAGTTTGCCTCTTTGGGAAGAGAAATTCCGATCTACCCTTTACCAGAAATCGGGGAGCTTTAACACGCATTACAGTTATGCAGGAATATCAGGAGCTAAAAAAAATATTTTCTTTCGCCTGAGAACTTTCCGGAGAATGTCGGACAATGATTTCGAATATTTGAACACCTCAAATGGTTTGTGGAACAGGGAAAGATTAAAATATGCTTCATCCGGGAAGAAAGGGGCACAAACTGACCTGTTCATCAGATCGAATGGGAAGGGGATTATTTCTTTGCACGGATGGTACCAGTATTCTGACAGGAACTATGCACCGGTTATGTCGTATATGGGTCCCTCCAGAACAGAAAACCAGGAAGAAAGGACCTATCGGTTTGCGGGAAAATGGAAATATTATGGAAATAAGTGGATATCCAGATTTACCGCAGGAGTTTCAGGGAATAAACTGAACTATTTTCTTGGAATGAATGAGCCACATACCGTGATTTACCAGACTCGTTCCAATTCATTAAACCTACAACTAAGGTATGATGCAGAGTTCTTTTTATCTTCATCCACAAAGTTAAAAATGCTTGGTCAGTTTTCCCATTTAAATGCAGGCTATGAAGATTTGAAGAAGGAAACCGGTTTCCATGCAAAAAGACCGGAAGCCGGCATGAGCCTTTCCTTACATCATAAATTTGATTTTCCGTTAGCCATATATACCTTGCTTAGAAGAGATATTTATGATGATGAGATCAGTCCGTTTATGCCGGCTGCAGGACTTGAATATTCGCCCTCAATACTTTCAGGCTTATCATTTAAAACCAATCTGAGCCGAAACTATCATTATCCTGATATTAATGATTTATTCTGGATACCGGGAGGGAATCCCGAGCTTGAGCCAGAAGTTGGCTATTCATCCGATGTCTCGGTTAACTACCGGCTTGGGATTAATGGTCATGAGATAAAATCCTCTCTTAGCGGATATTATTCATCCATCCATAACTGGATATTATGGAAACCCGGAGAGTATGGCTTTTGGAGAGCCGAAAACCTGGCAAGGGTAAATAGTCATGGCCTCGAATATCAGTTGATTGCAGCTATTAAGCTGAACCGGCTTACCTGGCATTTTGCCGGAACTTATGCTTATATCCACACCACAAATCATGGAAAGGAAATAGCGGGAGATGCTTCATTTGGAAAGCAATTGATCTATGTTCCGCTTCATAAAGCAAATATGAATATTTATGCCCAAACGGAACACTTCCGGGTTGGATATAGTATGTACGCTGCAGGTAAGCGTTTTGTAACCTCCGATAATGATCCTGCACATGTACTCGATCCTTATCTTCTTCATGATATTAAACTATCGGGAGAATTATCTTTAAATGATTTCCTGCTTGAATCAGGCCTTAAAATTCAGAATCTTTTAAATACAAGATACCAGGTGATTAAGTCCCGTCCAATGCCCGGTAGGAATTATGGGATCTGGCTGAAAGTTATGTTTTAGAAAATATTGAAAATTGATGAAACACCTCTGTCAAACCCTGCATAATTATTATATCGTATTGTTTTTTCCTGTTCTGATGATTATTTTCGGTTGTACGAAAAATAATGTTCTACCGGAAACCGACAGGAAAATCAGCGACAAAGGATTGTTTATCCTTAATGAAGGAAATTATGGCTCCGGTAATGCTTCATTATCCTATTATGAGCGGGATTCTTTCAGAGTGACCAACGATATTTTTTTATCAGTAAATAATATCCCGATAGGTGATGTTCCACAATCGATGATTATCAAAGACAGTCTGGCTTATCTGACTGTATCCAATTCCGGTAAGATTTTGGTTTTCAGCATCTTTGATTTTAAGCACAAAGGCACCATCGGCGGTCTTTTTGCCCCCAGGTATATGTTGTTTATAAACGATTCGTTAATGCTTGTATCCGATCTGTATAAAAGATCAATTGATGTAGTCAATTTTCGTTCCTTAAAAATAGTCAATACTATTCCGGTGGGGGGAGCTGTTGAACAGATGCTGATGCACAGAAATTATATTTACGCCGCTTCCTGGTCATTTAATGATAAATTATATAAGATCAGTCTTGCTGATATGCGTGTAACAGATTCCCTTGCAACCGGTTTGCAGCCCAATAGCATGGTCATTGATAAACAGAAAAATATCTGGGTGTTATGTGATGGAGGATATCCTGGCAATGATGCCGGGCATGAGAAAGCACGTCTTTTAAGAATTGAGCCTGCCTCTTTTGAGATCATATCTGATTTTGAGTTTTCTGATCTAAGCTCATCTCCTACAGAATTAAGCATTAACAGTGCTGAGGACACTCTTTATTTCATCGGTGGAAGCTGGGGCATGGAGGGTTCAGGCATGAATGGAATATTTCGTATGCCGATTACTGATAAGCAGATACCCGGGGAAGCATTCATACCCGGCGATGGTCATCTGTTTTACGGCCTTGGAATAGATCCGGCTAACTCTGATGTGTATTGCAGCGATGCCATCGATTATCTTCAAAAGGGGATGGTGTTCCGGTTTAATGCTGAAGGAAAAGAAATTGACAATTTTCGTGCAGGAATTGTTCCCGGCTATTTTTCTTTCACGCCATAGCTTCTCTGCTATTCACTCTTGTTCTTCATTTTTTCTATCTTTCGGAATTATTATTTAATTATGACAGAACGCAGATATATAGATTCCAATCGTATTCTTCATCTGGAAACCACAAAAACTGCGGATCCGGAAATTCTCGCCCACATTAAGTCAGCCGTGCTTGGTACCCCCGGCAGATTAAGGTATAAATTAAAGAAAATAGAAGAAAAACTGGATCATATTAAGGAAATAGATTTCATTGTTCTCACGAGAAAGGACAAAATTCTCGGATCTGTCGGGCTGATAAAACGAACTGCCCGGGTAGGGGAGAGGACTATACGGAGCTGGTACGTGAGGTATTTTTCCATCAAAGCACCGATGCGTTCAAAGAAGCAAAAACATGATAATTTCAGAAATACCGAAAGGGGTGCGAACCTTATACGTGATGCGGTAATGCCCTATGCCAGTCAGCCGTCGAAACTCACAGACGACTTTGATCCTGATGAGAAAACCCTGGTGTATGCTTACGTTGAAAGTGGCAACATCAGGTCCATGAATTTCAGTGAACAGATGAATGCCGTTACGGCTCGTAGGTATAAAACTTTTATCTTCAGTCGAATATTTCTTCGTGATTCAATGAAAATTCGTCAACTAAAACCTGAAGAAAAGCTGGAGATGTTGCACAAAGTGCAGGAATATTACCGTGATTATAAATTGTTCACGGATGAAAATTTGTTTTTTGATGATAATTATTTTGTTCTGGAAAAGAAAGGAAAAATTGTAGCCGGTGCCCAGGTCCACCAGGAATCCTGGAAGGTCATAGATATGAAGGGGAGGTTCAGTAAAATCATGCTAAAGGCATTACCCCATTTGCCTTTGATGCGTAATTTTTTCAATCCTGACGATTTTCATTTTCTTGCGCTTGAGGGCATATGGTACGATAAGAACGAAGAAAATTCATTGAATCCTCTTTTTGAAGGAATCTGTCATCACTTTCATGCCCATTTTATTCTTACCTGGGCCGACACTGAATCCGGTCTGGCAAAAAGTCTGCAGGAAAACCTTGATTTTGGAATTATAGGTCGCTCCTTCGAGCAGAATGAGGTGGATGTCAGGTTGACTTTCAATAATTTTTCAGAAAAAGAAAAGCAGGAGTTTTTTAAAAATCCGGTGTATGTTTCCGCTTATGATATGGTTTGAAAAGAAAAAGTTAGAGCCGCACATGGAACGGGACGTCAGGGTCCTCCGGAGGTGACGGCAGGATTCCACCGTTTGTGGAATGTCAGGATGTCAAACCTGGACAGATATTTTTCCAATTCCTATTTACCTTTTTCAGGGGTGTTTGTCATTCCCTCTCACCGTTCACCCATCACCGTTCACCCATCACCGTTCACCGATTACCGTTCACCGACTACTGATCACCGATCACCGATTACCGTTCACCGTTCACCGATCACCGATCACCGTTCACCGATTACCGATTACCGATTACCGTTCACCACTACCTACCGTTTCCCGCTCCCGCTAACCCAAACCGCCGCTCTCCTCAAAATCTCCCTGTAGGTTTCCGGCTTGTAGGACTCCGGTCCATGTCCCAGCAAGGATTGAAACACCCTTGCATTTTTGTAGGTATAAGCCCAGGCCAGCGGTTCGGGGTTTCCCGTTTCTTTTGAAACTGCACTGTAAAGGGCAGGCAATTCTTCTTCACCAATCTGGTTGTAATAGAGTTCATCTTCGGTTTCAAAATCATTTAGCCCCCTGGTTATATAATGATCCCATCCGGACATTTCAACCATGAACTTTCCATAGGGGTCATGCGTACTGCCTTTATCCTGGTTCCAGACCTGATGGACGATCTTCCGGTATTCGGGCCAGTCCGATTCCCCGGCTTCCGGCAGGGAATAGTGAAAGGCACCGTTGGAAAAATGCAGGACCATAAGTCCTCCACCTTCTTCCAGGTAATTGATGAATCCGTTTTTCGCCTCTTCACTTAGTCCTGAAGAATCTTTCCAGTTACAATAATTAAGGATGACAAAATCATATTTTGCGGTGGAGATTGTGGCAAGATCCTCTGGATTCTCGGTAACTGTAACCAGAGCAGTGGAATCAAATTCGAGTATTTCCTTGATAACCGGGGTGGTTGTTTGCCATTTGTGAGCAGGACGATCATTGCCGGTAACAAGCAGGGTGTTGAGCATGGGATCATCATTTTTATGGGTTGTAAATGAAAGAGAGAATAACAAGATCAGGAAAAAAAAGGATGTTCTTTTTTTCATAATGGAATTTTTCTGCAAAATACAGAAAAAATAATGAAATGTGGTTTTACGTTGAGCGATTAAAGCCAATATGAATCCTGATCCCAAATACCATCCTTACAAAAAGTAAGTTTTATCCCGGTTTTTGGAACATTAAGTGAGAGATCGAATTTTCCCTTTCCTTTAATTTGAACAATATTCATATTTTGAGGTTTAACAAAGGGACGATAAAACCAGAGATTATGAAAAGACGTCATTTTCTGCAGTACAGCCTGGCCGGATCAGCTTTGCTAAGTGCATTTCCCTTTCATTTGTATGCAAGTTCTAAAAAACTATACATACATGACCGTATCGTATTGGGTAAATCCGGGATTGAAACCTCAAGAATGGCGGTGGGCACAGGAACCAGCGGATGGAGGGGAAGTTCAAATCAAACCCGGCAGCTTGGCCTAAGCGGTCTCGCTGATTTATTAAAAGTTGCATTTGATGAGGGAGTTACCTTCTGGGACAGTGCGGATCAATATGGTTCTCATCCACACCTCAGGGAGGGGTTAAAGAGTGTGCCTCGTGAAAAGGTGACCATACTCACAAAAACAAATTCCAAAACCAAAGCGGCGGTGAAATCTGATCTTGATAGATTCAGGAAGGAGATTGGAACAGATTATATTGACATTGTGTTGTTGCATGCAATAACCGATCCGGAATGGAATGCAAACATGAGAGGAGCTATGGAAGCTTTAAGTGAAGCAAAAGAGGAAGGCATTATCCGGGCTCATGGTATTTCATGTCACTCCATAGGAGCCCTCGAAACTGCCGCCGATGAACCCTGGGTGGATGTTGATCTGGCTCGATATAATCCAGCAGGAGTTCGCATGGACGATAATATTGAGAAGGTGGCTTCTGTTCTTAAAAGAATGAAGGAAAACGGGAAGGGCATTGTCGGCATGAAGGTGTACGGTGAAGGTCGTCTTTTGGATAAAAAGGATGAATGTCTATCCTTCCAGGTGAATAATGATTTCATTGACGGCTTTACACTTGGTATCGAATCCTACGAGCATTTAAAGGATATTAAGAAGCGCTTGCCCGAAGCGAGTGTGAGGGTATAGATAATTCAAAAAGAGGCTCTTTAAAAGTTCAGGGCTTAAAAAGGGTACTTACAAATCGTAAGCGGTTTTTTTAAGTCAGATACTTTTTAGACAGCCTCTTTTTGAATATATGTTATTCCACAATCAAATCTCCAACCGCCTCATTTCCCGCAATAGTAATTCTAACGATATATTCCCCTTTCGAAAGATAGGTTACTCCATTATCTGCAGCCTTCCATTCCTGGAGCTTTTCATTTTCGCGGGCAGCTTTTTTCAATAGCTTATCATTTACACTGAAATCATAATCCTGATAATTTAAGCCTTTATCTGTGGAGACTTTTATTTCTTTTAAAGCCAATCCCTCAGCGCTTTCTATGGTTATAACTGCATCGGCCTGATTTGCAGAATACCAGGTAATTTCGGTTTTGGGTTCCAAAGCCGGATAGAAATCATTCCATTTCCGGCCCCAATACGGTGATTTTTTTTCCTTTTTTACATCATATACGAAAACTGTCTTATTCTGAATGGTATCCAGGCTGTATATTTCTTCAAGATCACCAACGAATATCGATCTGCCATGGGTGCCAAGAATCAGGTCCTTCTCATCGGGATGCACTGCGAGGTCGTGTACCGGTGCATCGGGCAGACCTTTGTCAAAAACCCTGTAACTTTGCCCTCTGTCTGATGAATAGTAACCTGAATGGTCGGTACCCACATAAATAATGTTTTCATTGTGCGGATCTTCTTTAACAACGTTCACCGGTTCAGCCGGCAGTCCCGCCGAAATTGAATTCCAGGTCTTACCAAAATCTTCAGAAACAAAAACATAAGGGTCAAAATGATCCCAGCGATAACCATTGAGACTCACATAGACTCGTTCTTTTTCATGATGACTGGCATAAACCTGGCTCACCCACATATTTTCAGGCAGACCGGCAGAAATCTCTGTCCAGGTGTGGCCACCGTCTTTTGTAACATAAACAGCTCCGTCGTCTGAGCCGGTATAGATTAAACCGAATTGAAGAGGTGATTCATGAATGGTGGTTAGGGTACCGTAAGAAACATTACCTTTTTTTCCGCCGTTGGTCAGATCCGGAGATATAACTTCAAGGTTTTCACCCTGATCGAGAGACCGGAAAAGCTTATTGGCTCCGTAATAAAGGATATCCTGATTATGCCGCGACAAATAAATGGGGGTTTCCCAGTTAAATCGCAAGGGTCGTTCTCCAAGTTTGTGTCTGGGTTTTATGGGCATTCGGTCACCGGTTTCCTTATTGTAACGGTAATAATAGCCAAACTGGGAGCCTGAATAAACAATTTGATTGTTTCGCCAGTCAATTTCCACCTGCATGCCATCTCCACCTCCGATTGATTTATATTCATCACGTCCGCGATAGTGCCACGCATTTTCAGGGTTATAAGTAGAAGGGCCATACCAGACCCCGTTATCCTGCAAGCCGCCATAAACATGATAAGGTTTTGCTTTATCAAAATTCACACTGTAAAACTGACCCACTGGTGGTACGTTGGCTTTGTACCAGGTTTCACCTTTGTCATAGGAAATATTTACCCCTCCATCGTTTCCACCTATCAGATGCCCTTCTTTTTGCGGATTGATCCAGAAAGCATGATGATCGGCATGCATGTTTTCAGAACTGAGGGCTCTGAAGGTTTTTCCGCCGTCTTTCGACATAATCAGCGGAACTCCCAGCAGATAAACCTCATCAGGATCAAAAGGAGAAATTCTTACTTCGCCAAAATAATAGCCATAGGTATAAACAAGTCCTTCCAGTTGTTTTTCATGGGTTTTTTTCCAGGTTTTTCCCCCGTCATTGGATCGGTACAATTCTCCACCAATAACCGGAGTGTCAAAAAGGAGTGTGTTTTCATCCTCAAGATAAAATGCCAGGGCTTTCGGTTCGATCTCATCATCTTTCACCATCCGGATAACCGTTTTCACATCATAATCCCTGGGGAAGTCATTTTCTTTAAGGAAATGTTCAATTTTATCCTCGGGTAGTTTAAGGAATTCTTCCTTTGTCATTGTTTTTAAGTCCTTTTTTGTCAGTTCATCTGTATCCTCCTCTTTTTTTTCCATGTGAAACTGGTTGTCGAGAAAAGCATAGATAATTTCCGTGTTACCCGGGTAAATATCAAGCCCTATTCTTCCAACACCCTCACCCTCAGGAAATCCTGAGTCTTCACCAGATATTTTATCCCAGCTGTTTCCTCCATCCGTACTCCTGTAAATTCCTGAGCCTTCTCCGGCTTCGGTAAAGTTCCATGCTCTTCTTGTCCGGGTCCATGCCGTGGCATACAACACATCGGGATTATCAGGATTAATGATCAGATCGATCACTCCTGTATTTTCGTCGATGTAAAGCGTTTTTTTCCAGGTTTTTCCACCGTCAATGGATTTAAAAACTCCTCTTTCTTCATTGGAGGAATACAGATGTCCGATTGCTGCAACCCACAAAACATCAGGATTTTCAGGATGAAGAATGATCCTGCCGGTATGATGAGTCTCTGGAAGTCCCATGTGTTGCCAAGTTTTACCTTTATCAGAACTTTTGTAAATGCCTGTACCCGAATAGGAAGAACGACTGGAGTTGTTTTCTCCGGTTCCCGCCCAGAGGATCTGATTTTCCCAGTCTACGGCAATATCTCCCAGGGTCATTACTGCCTGATCGTCAAAAACCGGGGTGAAGGTAATTCCATTATTATGAGTATGCCAGAGTCCGCCCGAGGCATAGGCAACATAGAATTCGGTCGGATCAGAGGGGTTGACATCGAGGTCAACCACCCGGCCTGACATCACAACAGGCCCAACATTTCTGAATTCAACATTTTTTACGGGTGAATTCTCCTTCATTTTTTGTCTTAGCTCAAATGCTTTCAGACGTTTTTGCGCATGGGTTGCTTCAGGGATCTGGGCATTTGTTAAAATATATGACACCACGAGAAGGAGAGTAAGAAGTATTTTTTTCATTTTGGAAATTTTGGTTTCTATCGCGTAAATTTAACCAGAAGATATGAATTTAAAAATTGCGCTGACAGTATTCAATTTCCAGGTGGAACAGGCAGTTATAAGAATAAAGCTTATACTTCCCTTGTCTTTCATTTCCCCCTTCGGAATAAAATAATTCCCCAGAATGGTTAAACAGGATTCGGCTATAACAATTGCTATATATACCCCCTGCTCAGCAAAGCCGGCTTTTATGGCTGTATTTATAAGCATTTTCGATCATGCTGTCGCTTGCCCCATTGCCTCCTGCTGCCTGCCCCAGCCTTCCCTTACTCTTCAAAATGCCTCTTCGCCAATTGCTCCAAAGAATCTCCAGTCACCCTGTTGATCAGCCACTCATCCATAGTGCGGGCTCCAAGCGATTTGTAAAAATGAATGGAAGGTTCATTCCAGTCCAAGACAGCCCATTCCATACGACCGCAGTTTCTTTCCACTGCCAGTTTAGCCAGGTAAGTCAAAAGCTTCTTCCCAAAGCCTTTTCCCCGGTAGGGTTTTCTTACGTACAGATCTTCCAGGTAAATCCCGGGTTTCCCCATAAAAGTTGAAAAATTATGGAAATATAAGGCAAATCCGACAGGCTTCTCCTGATAATGCCCAATTATCACTTCTGCGACCTTATCTTTACTGAAAAGGTATTTCTCCAGATCACTTTCTGTAGCAATCACTTCATGGCTCAGTTTTTCATATTCTGCAAGTTCTTTTATGAACGTCAGAATCAGAGGAATATCTTTTGAGGAGGCTGAACGTATTTCGAATTCATTAAGCGGATTTTGGCTTTGCATCATATGCGATTATTTTATATGAAAGAGTCCGAAAGATAGAAAATATTTTGCAGCCTTATGCAAAGCCTCTTCATTATGTCTGAGTATAATCGAATAAAAAGAATAGTCAATTTACCACAATCTTTCGGGATGTGGAATCCTCTTCTGTGATAATATTCACAAGATAAATTCCTTTTTCAAGATTTTCCACACTGAATCGGAAAGGAAAGGAAGAATAGACATTTTTTTTATGCAGAATTTCTTTCCCGGAAGGATCCATGATTACAATTTCATATTCAATCAGCTTTTTTCCGGGAAGGAAAATATTTATGTAACTGGAAGTGGGATTGGGATAAACCCTGAAATTCTCAAGCAAGGTTCCGGTTTTTAAACCTTTGTATTCCACTATGGCTTCACTTGTAAAATAAATTTCGGGATCATGAATTGAACTTACTTTATAGGTAATGGTATCGATATATTCTGTTACCTTCCCGGAAGGAATATAAGAGAGATTTTTATTGACAACATTTACCTTCCCTTTTGCAGGCTTTTTGATAACCTCCATCTGGAATTCCATGGCTATTTCATCGTTTTCCAATACCGGTAATAGGGTCGGTTTCGCAGTTTCCAACAAAAACCGATCGGGATTAAGCCTAGTTCCATTTGATTGTGAGAAGTTTGACTTTTTATTCTTTGTTGCGGAATGATTCGCAAGGTCTGTGGTGTCGACCATTATCCCGGTTGAAAGAAAAACCTCATAAATATCAACTGAATGTAAAATTTCAGCCGTTTGCAAATTGCCGGTTCCGGCCTGAACAAAATTTGCAAAGCTTGTGAAAGCTAAAAACAATATTGATATATATGAAAATTTATTCATAAAACCTAAAGCCTTAATTTAAAAGGTGAATACGATTAAAAATCGGGGGTAAATTCCGGTCGATTCTGTTGTAATAAAATACAATTTTCAGGCCATAGTTGTGATAAAAAGAAGAAATATTTATGAAATTTTACACTTTGATACGTTTTTTCCGGGAGGTAATATCCTTGCCAAAATAAAGGATACTGTATTGGTCCTGAGAGAAACTTAAGTATATAGGATTTTTCCTGAACGGTTTTCCGGATTTTTATGAGATGCCCCACCAGTCACCCCAATCCCTAAACATCAATATTCTCCTGATAATAATACTCACCCGAATCAAGATCATAAGAAAGCAGGTTTCCATATCCGGGGAGATCTTTATATACGCATCCTGCATCAAGATTGATCACCCTGGCATTTTTATCCCTGAGGCTAAACTCAAGACTGACAACAGGCATAGGGGTGTGGCCGTGAATAAGTATTCTGTTGGAAACTACCTCGGGTTTATATTCGAAATCGCGTATCCAGATCATAGATTGTGTGTCTTCGAATGGGTCGGGTGCATCAAAATTAAGTCCTGCATGACAAATCAGATAGCCGTTTTCTTCAATATAATAGGGCATGTTGCTGATAAACTGAATGTAACGCTCAGGGATTTGTCTGATTCCTTCAAAATCAAAGAGCAACTCTTCAGGTACCTGGAAACTTTTCAGGGTTTCTTCTGCGCCATTGTTATACCAGGCATGCATAAAAGCTTCATCATTAAATGCGCGTAACATCATCTCTTCGTGATTTCCTCTTACGGATCTTAACTTAAATCCCTGCCATTTTAAATCAATAAGATAATCGAGAACCTCTCTGGAAGAGGGACCTCGGTCGATGAAATCACCAACAAAATAGAGCTGGTCATTTTTTGTGATTTCAACCTTATCTTCCAGGAGCTTTTTCAGGGTTTTATAGCATCCATGAATGTCTCCGGTTACAATTCTGCGTGCCACATAGTTAATTTTTAATGAAGCCAAAATATAAGAAATATCTTTTGGGATTCATATATGTTTTTAAAAAGAAATTTAATTTATGACAATTTTTTATTCCAGATGGATAGTTTTTTCTCCGGCAGTGATCGTTAAATCCAGTCTGTTTTCCGCTGGTGGAAGGGGGCAGGTGGCATGGGGTGAAAAAGCGCAGGGCGGATTATAAGCTTTGTTGAAATCCAGAATAACTCTGCTGTCTTTATCCGGTAGTTCCGTGTACAAAAATCTGCCTGCCGGATAGGTTTCCTTCCCACTGGTTTGATCTCCGATAATAATAAAAAAACCCTTGCCGGCTTTGAAAGGTAAGAGATCATATTTTTTTCTATTATGCCTGAAAACAAGCTTACCTGGTGATATGTAACTTTCATCCACTCCAATAACGGTAGGCACCAGCACCGTGTCTGGTTCATCAAAAGGAATGAATCTGGCTGTTTTCCTCCAATTGATGTCTGGAAGAAAGGAGGGAATATGAGTCAGCCGTTTGATTCGGGGGTGATCATAGTCTCTTAAACGAATTCCGTACAAGTTTTCTCTTTTAATAATATACCATGCCAGGCTGTTGTAGGTCATCAGGTCCGGATGGCCATTCGTATCCGGGTTTAATAATGCAGATTTTTGAGGTTTACCGTTGATTTTGATTTCAGAGTCCGGAGATGCACGGAAGCAAATCGAGTCACCTGATTTTATTATTATTCCTGCATCAGGGGGAGCTTCGGGAGGAAATGCAATTGCGTGGGATGAATCTGAACCAAAGCTATTCTCCCCCTCTTTTAGCCAGTATAAACCTGCCAGATTAAGCCAGCCGTTTTCAGATTTAAGCCTTTCCAGTCTTTGTTCTTCCCAATTCTTAAGTTCTTCGAAATATTTTTCTTTATCAATTTTTGTGGAATTTGAACAGGAAAGGAAAAACAGAAAAATAATCGGATAAT
>CAZQOV010000042.1:0-20917 GCA_964595055.1 uncultured Bacteroidaceae bacterium
TATAGCTGGCAAAATCCTTGTTGGGCGAAATAATAAGAATATCGCTTGATGAGATGGTTTCTTTGAAGTGGTATAACAGAAAGGCAATGCGGTGCAAGGCAATGGAAGTTTTTCCCGAACCTGCCACTCCCTGAATAACCAGGTTGCGTGCATCTTCATTACGGATGATGGCATTTTGCTCACGCTGAATGGTGGCCACTATATTCCGCATTTTGCCCGATGTGACCTGGTTCAATTCTTTTTGCAGTACATCGTCCTGTATGGTTATGTCGCTGTCGAGCATGTATTCCATTTTTCCGTTTCGGATGCGAAACTGCCTTTTAAGGTCGATGACACCTTCAATTTTTCTTTCATGTATTTCATAAAAAGCATCCCCCAGTTCAAAATCGTAGAACATGCTTGAGATTGGGGCACGCCAGTCATACACCAGGTTTGCATTTGAATCTTCGTTCAAAAAATTATGAACGCCAACGTAAATCTGTTCAGGTTTGCTATTCCCGTTTCTGCGAAAATCAATCCGTCCGAAATAGGGTACGTTTTTCAGGCGGAGCAAGCGTTTCTTTTTTTCAACGGAATGATCGCCAATAGTGGCTGTATTGGTTATGGATTCCCGCATGGCATTTTTTTCCAGGTGGTCCATATCCCTTTTATGTTCGTTCAGGTGGTTGTTCAGATATTTTATCTCACTGGCTTGGTGCTGAATCCTTTCATTTATAAAACTTATGGCTAATTCAACCTTCTCAAGCAGATTTTTTAAATATTGCCTTTCAACTTTTTCTGTTTCGTTAAACATGTAATCCTTTTTACTTAATTTTTTTTAATGGTTTTACTCATAATCAAGAATGACAATCCTGTTTTGCCTATTGTACTCCGAGGTATTATGAACTTTCACTCCGGAATGCGCTTCTTTTGCAGTTTTAATTATCCAACCGCTTTCGATCTTTTACAGCACCGGCTAAATTTATGGTTCCACAATACAGTACCAATTCTTATTTAAGGATTGTTTTGCCCGGCATTGGGCGTGCCTGATAAATGCCCTTCTTCCCTTGATTTCGGCGTTAAAATCCATAAATCCAACTTTTCCGCGATACGCTTTGGGCACCCGGGAAACCTTTACTAAGAAAATACGGGGTTGGCAGTAAGGTATTTACACTATTGGCGTTCTGCCGGGACGCCATCCGGACCGGAAAAAAATCATGGTGGGGTTTTGCCGCAATATATCAATATCCTGATTTTCGTTTAAGTTTGCAAAAATAGAAAAAATTAATATTTGGGCAATTCTTTTCAGAAAGCAACAAGGAGTAAGCTGTTTTATTTAGGTTATTCCCCTCTTTCATAATTTATTCTTTGTGGCCTTAGTGGGTTAGTGGGAACTATTTTTTATCTCCCACGAAGACACAAAGCGCACAAAGGATTTATTAAATGTTTATCCCCACAAGCAATACATCATCAAGCTGTTCGTATTGTCCCTTCCAGTCGTCAAAATTATTTGCAATTATCTTTTTTTGCTCACATAATGATTTTAGGGTTCAGAATAATACTTACCAACAAGGCAACACGGATAACACGTATAAATGTTTTTCTCTCAATTGCAAGTTGTAGGTAATATCGCCCCATATCATCCCTCATTTGTTTATTTTAGCCCTTCTAATTTTTGGATGATACCTCGTTTAAGCAATTCAAGGTCTTCGTGAGAAAAATCGGATTGTTTACTTTTTTTTAAACCCTTATCAATTAACTGACTCTGCTTTTCGTAATTAGTACAGGCACTGCACATCATTTTATGTGCTTTAAGCTGCATTTCTTCTTTTTTATTTAACTTATAACTTAACTTCTTTTCAATTAGCTCGGTAGCTTTCAAACACGAAAGAAATAGTATATGCATTAATTTTTTCATCATCGGCATTTATTTGGAATGTTTCCAATCATTCATTCTTCTATTCATTATTAAACCAACTCGTATCCACACAATCCCTCAACTGCAACTTTGCCCTGTGAACGATTTGCCAAAAATTAGTGGAGGTAATTTCCAATTCCTGACATATTTCTTCGCCTTTTTTATTTAACAGGTATTTTGATTTTACGGCAAAGGACCATTTCTCTGGCAATGCATCCAGGCATTTCTTCAAAACTGCCTGAAATTCTGAATTATCGAGCAAATGACCTTCTTCTTCATCCCAATCCTGTGGCCTTTCCTCCTTTTTCCAGTCTCCACCGGTATCAAAAAACTTAGAAAAAACATCGTTTTCGATTGCAATGGGTTGTTTTACTTTTTTCCTGTATACATCAATAATTTTATGGTTAAGGATAGAAAATAACCAGGTTTTATGGCTGCTTTCGCCCTTAAAGCTTTCTATTTTTTCGGTTGCTGCCAAAAAAGTATCCTGCACCAGGTCTTTTGCCAGTTCAGAGTCTGAAACTTTATGCAGAGCCCAGGAATATAATTCCTGCGTGTGTTGTTCGACCAGTTCGGATAAAGTCATTGTATTGCTTGAGTTCATTTAGTGGAATTATTTCACTGTTGCTCCGCCTTACTCATAACCTCCCTCAAAGCTTTCTTGTTTTCCGCAATTGCAACTTCATATACCTCAATCATCTTATCTACCTGTGAGGTAACATGATAATGCTTTTCAATTCCTTTTCTTCCCTCGCTACTGAGTCTTTCTAATTCTTTTGGATTGTCCAGAAGACTTTTCAATTCCTTTGCCAGCTGCTGTGGTGTGTTGGGTTCATAAACCTTTCCTCCTCCGGCCAAACCCACAATCTCGGGAAATGCTCCCAGGGCAGGCTGGACCACCGGGATGCCTGAGGCCATGGCTTCAAGAAGGTAAATGCCGAATGCTTCTCCTTTTTTTACAGGGACAGAGATCATGGAAACTTTCTTAAAGTATTCGCGCAGTCCTTCTTCCTCAAAATCTTCATGAAATTCCACTGCGTTATTCAAACCATTCTTTTTTATGGACTGTCTAATTTTTTTCAGGTAGTTTTTGTCATCTCCTGTATAGCCACCGGTCAGAATAAGTTTAACATCCTTGTATTTTTCTTCTTTTTTCAATTCAATAAAGGCATCCACGAGGATGTCCAGCCCGTTTTCCTCACACATTCTTGAAACAAAACCAATATTCCGGGGCTTCTCGGAGGGTGGCATATATTCATAATCTTCCGGATATACGCCAATGTGTATGCTGTGTAATTTTCCATCCTCCAGGTGAATGTGCTTTTTCATTTCATTCGAATAATAATCGCTTACGGAAATGAATGCGGCTACATGTTCCGATTTTCCTGACATCAGCTCCCATACTTTCTTACGCGAGCGATCACTCATCACATCTGCCCAGACGTCCTCATCCTGCAGGGAGCATATCACCGGGACATTTAATTTTTTATTCAATCTGTGAGCGAGTCCCAGCAGCAGGGCATTGGAGAGATGGATTACATCAGGTTCGCAATGATCGGCGATCCAGTTCACCATACGGTCCAGTTCTTCTTTTTGCTGTCCTTCTTCCCCCATCAACATGGAAATGGTCATTTCTTCCAGGCCTTTAGCACGTGTGGAACCGGCATATTTTGCTGCAATTTTCAGCATGGGACCGGAATTCAGCATATTATCCACCCATTCGGGAGCCTTGCGGAAAAGCGGAAACATTTGTTTCAGGTAAATGGAAATCGCTCCGTAAAAAACAGGGATTTCACGCGAGAGATCATGCTCATCAGCAAAAAGAGGGAGATACATGGGGAGTTTCACCACTTCGTGATCCGATTCCCTTAATGCATCCACGTATTTGCTGTCGCGCAAACAATTGCCACAATAAAAGCTTCCTCCTGAACCGGGTATAATATGTAAGATTTTCATACACAATAAATTTAAAATCATTCGGAGCCAAAGAAGTACACTCTTCCGTCGCCGGCACCAACGATAATATAATCATCTGTGACCGCAGGATTGCTTGTGATTGCACTTCCCAGTTCGTATGTCCATTCTATATTTCCTTTTGTTTCATTTAAGATCATAAGATCCCCCCTCATATTGGCAACAAGAATACCGGAAGCCGTTGCCACAGGGGAAGCATCCACGCCCCCTCCGGTATTGGTTTTCCAGAGTAATTCACCGGAATTTTTGTCCAGACAGTATACATTTCTATCCCTGTTGCCTATAAATACTCGTTTTCCTTTAACAGCCGGTGATGCGATAAAGGGTAAATCCGATTCTTCACTGTTAAATACCCAGGCGGGCATCTTTTTTTCCAGGTCAAGGGCTGAAAAACCTCCATCATAATCTCCTAGAAATGCTGTGTTGTCTTTAATGGCTGCAGAGCTTGCAACATAGGTTGCAATTTCAAATCTGTCGACAAGTTCGCCATTTTCTACGTTTACAATATGCAAGAGCCCGTCGCATCCTCCAAAAACGGCCTTATTGTGATGAAGTGCCGGAGCACCGTGGATGTAATTATCGGCTTCGTATTTCCATAATCCCTCTCCGGTAAGGGCATCCACTCCGTGGAGGAAATAATCATAGCTTCCTACAATGATGGTCTTTTGATTCCCCTTTTCAAAATAATTGGGGGCACCCATGATCATATTATCGGTATGGTACTTCCATTTGATCCTCCCGGTGTTCAGTTCAATGGCAAAAAGGGTCCCCTGAAGGTTGCCAATGTAAGCAATGTTATCGATGATCAAGGCAGGGGCTTCCACACTGTTTTCTGTGTTCAGCTTCCATTTTAACTTTCCATCCAGAGAGAGTCCGTAAACATTTCCGTCCACAGAGCCTACCACTATTGTGTTATTGCAAACCACAGGGGCTGCTTTTATGGCATCCGAGGTTTTGAAATTCCATAGCAATTGCGGGTTTTCAGGTATCCCGTCATCGCTCAGACCTGTCAATTGGGCATCTCCTCTGAAATTTGACCAGCATTGAGGGAGTTGGGCTGAGACCTGTGTGAATGGAAAAAATATCAGCCACAGAAATAACAGGGAGGAGAAATAGGCGGATTTTATATTTTCGATTCTATGGATCATTATTTTTCTAAATTTTCCGGTCAGCACTGTTGACCTGACCGTTTGCAGGCTAAAATTAAAACCTTCCTGGAAATGTCCGGTAAATTATTTTTTCAATGCCAGGGCTCCGGTAGGACAGGCAGCAGCACTCTCTTCTGCTACTTTTTCCAGACCTTTTTTAATGCTGTCATTAAACGGTATCCCGACTTCAATTTCAAATCCCCGACCGATGAAACTCATTCCAAATTCTTCTTTATAATCGCTGCAGATTTTCACACATATTCCGCATCGAATGCATTTTGAGGGCTCATAAATCACAGTGGCATGCTGAAAATGCTTAACAAATTCTTTTCTGCTTTCCGATTTAAATCGTCGTTGTTCAGCCCCATAGCGGTCTGTATAAATCCTAAGCCTGCAATTTTTAAGGTCTCTGCAATCGCAATGTAAACATCTGGCAGCTTCTTTTTTTACTTCCTCTGATGTTAAACCCGATTTTGGGTCTTTTGGTTCAATCCGGTTTCCTTTTATTGATTCTTTCAGATATTCAATGGCTTCACTTTCCTGAAGTTTGCCAAACCGGGAATTGAAAAGGAAAGGTTCACCAATTATCTCTTCGCCTTTAAGGAACTGGCTTACACTAAATGCAGCTTCTTTCCCCTGGCCCAGTGCTCTGATGGCCATTCGTGAAGGCCGCAGGGCACTGCCAACAACAAAAACGGATGAATTATTCATCTGATAGGTTTTCTTATCTGCTTTGAGACCTTTATCTGTCATTTCCAGTCCCCAGTCTTCCAAATCTTCCTTACTTCCGGCTGCGATAACCACAGCATCATTGTTTTTTTTCAGGCTTTCGTATGATGCTTTGTCAACAGGAGTGTTCATATTGAAATTAATGCCCATTTTTTTCAGTACTTCAATCTCAGAAAGTAATACATCCACAGGAAGATTTCCATCCTTCACCTCACGATGAAGACTACCTCCCGGGAGATCATTCCGGTCAAAAATGATGGATTCATACCCTCTGACCTGCAGATAATAAGCAACGGATAATCCTGCAGGGCCCGCTCCGATAATGGCCACCTTTTTCCCTTTTTTCTCCTCGGTTGGAGGGATCCATGGTTCGTCGAGTTCCAGATCAAGATCTCCGGGATATCGTTTTAAAAGGCAAATGGAAACAGCCTCATCCAGCGATTTTCTCCGGCAGGCTCCTTCACAGGGGGCCGGGCAAATTCTTCCAAACACGGCAGGCAAAGCGATATCACGTTTAATAACTTTCAAAGCCTCATGAAATTTTCCCTCAGCAAGCAAACGGTTCATGAGCGGAATATCCATATGAGCGGGACAGGTAATCCGGCAGGGCGCTTCACAATCGCCCACGTGCTCACTTAACAGCAATTCCAGCGCAGTTTTGCGGGCTTCATGAATTTCTTCATCCATGCTTATGATGTCCATGTCATTCTGACTTTCAATGGAGCAGGAAGGAAAAAGCCGGCCGGTATTTCTGTCTTTCACCATACAGATCATACAGGAAGTGATATGCTCCTTACCTTCCAGATAGCACATGGAAGGAACATCAATACCCTGATTTCTGACAGCTGTTATGACAGGGGTACCTTCTTTTACTTCAATATCTTTATTATCTATCTTAAGCCTGATCATATTCTCAAATAGTAATTACCGCGTCTACCGGACATATTTGCCTGCAGCCGTCACATTTTATGCATAATTCCTGGTCTATTTCGTGCACTTCATGAGGCGCGAAAGCGATTGCATCCACGGGGCAATCCTGGGCACATTTGGTGCATCCTATACAATCATCAGTAATATGATAATGTACAATATCTTTGCATTTTCCTGTCGGACATTTCCCTTCAATATGGGCTTCATACTCTTCCCTGAAAAATTTGAGTGTTGATAGCACCGGGTTGGGAGCGGTTTTCCCAAGGCCGCAGAGGCTTCCTTTCTTTGTCCAGTCGGCAAGGTTTTCAAGTTCATCAAGATCTTTGATCACTGCCTTACCCTGCGTGATTTTTTCCAGGAGTTCGAGCATTCGTTTGGTGCCGATACGACAGAAAGTACATTTTCCGCAGGATTCATTTTGTGTGAATGAAAGAAAATACTTTGCAATATCCACCATGCAATCGGTATCATCCAGAACGACCATTCCACCTGAGCCCATCATAGCGCCAACCTCATTGAGTGATTCGAAATCGATCCGGGTATCTGCCAGCCAGTGTGGCACACAACCTCCCGAAGGGCCCCCTATCTGGACAGCTTTGAATTTTCTCTCCCCGGCAACTCCACCCCCTACTTCATCGACCACTTCCCTGATCGTCATTCCCATGGGAACTTCAATAAGTCCTCCGCGAGCCACCTTACCGGCCAGGGCAAAAACTTTGGTTCCTTTTGAGGTCTCGGTTCCCATTTTATTGAATGAGCCTGCTCCATGACGGAGTATGTAAGCAATCTGGGCAAAAGTCTCGGTATTATTCACCAGGGTGGGTTTTCCAAAAAGTCCTTTCACCGCAGGAAAAGGGGGGCGTATTCTCGGAAATCCCCTGTCTCCTTCAATGGAAGCAAGTAATGCGGTTTCTTCCCCACATACAAAAGCTCCGGCACCCTGATAGATGGAAAGGTTGAAACTGAAATCACTTCCCCTGATGTTTTTTCCCAGGTACCCTTTTTTATAGCATTTTTGGATTGCATCATTCATCCGTGTAACGGCAAGGGGATATTCTGCGCGAATGTAAAACAGTCCCTCATCTGCACCTGTAGCATATGCAGCGAGGATTACACCCTCTATGATCCGGTAGGGATAGGATTCAAGCAGCATACGATCCATAAAAGCACCCGGATCTCCCTCATCGCCATTACATATTACGTATTTTTTTTCGCTTTTTTGCTCTGCGACCATCTGCCATTTCCTGCCTGTGAGAAATCCCGCGCCTCCGCGACCACGTATGCCACTCTCGGCAACTTCCCTGATAAGATCTTCGGGCGACATTTCCTTCAGGCATTTTTCGAGAGCGGCAAATCCATCCCTGGAGATGTATTCCTCCATATCCACAGGATCGATAATTCCCCGAAATTCAGTAGCTACCGGAACCTGCCGTCCGAGGAATGAGGATACATGTTTTTCTCTAACGTTCAGGGAATAGCGCTCCGGACCTGTCCAGCGTCCATCATCCACAATATTGGAAATTCCGTTCACTAAACGGTTACGGATTCGTTTGAGCAAACCCTGTGGCTGAAAATGTTTTTGGATGATCTGTTCAACATCTACAGCATTGACCTTTGAATACAGCAATGTTTCACTGTCTTTATAAGGAACAACCTCAACAAGAGGGACCTGGTGGCACATCCCCACACAACCTACATGTTTTAGTTTAATGTTGAGCTTATTTCTTTCGATGGTATTTTTAACGGCATCCCTGATCTCATCGCTGCCGCTTGCCACACAGCAGGAACCCAGACCTATACGAACTTCACCCTGGAGTTCTTTTACAAATCCTTCTTTTGACCTTTTACCGGCGCCCTGTTCTCCCTTGCTTGCGAAGTCTCTCAGTACATCGGCCGTATTGCTTGTGGTGACGTGTCCGTAGGTTACGCTATCTATCTGAACTACGGGTGCAAGTGTGCAGCATCCCAGGCAATTTACCTTTTCTATGGTGTAATCACCCGATGCGGTTGTATCCTGATCCTTATCCAGCTTAAGCTCCCTCTTCATCGAATCAAAAACCTGTTCGGCGCCTTTCACATGGCATGCCGTGCCCACACATATTTTTATCATGTGCTTTCCTGCTGGCTTGAAGCGGAACTGGGAATAAAAGCTTGCCACGCTTACGATCATGGCCGGGGTGATCTCAGAAACTTCACATACCCTCCTGAGTGCTTCTTCCGGAAGGTAATTGTATTTCTTCTGGATCGCCTGAAGGATAGGGATTACATGTTTCTTTTCCTTTCCAAGACCCTTAACAATATTATCTGTTTCATATATTAACTCGCTCATGCTTACTCCTCTTCAATACAATAAAGTGCGGTATTCGTTCTCAGGTATATCCTTCCATCTGCAAATGCCGGATTGGCGTACACCGGTTCTCCAAGTTCAGGTTCATTAATGATTTCTCCGGATTCGTCAGCTTGTAAAATATGCGTTGCTCCTCCCATGTCTGCAATATAAATATTTCCTTCGGCAATCATCGGAGACGAATAAAACCCGCTGTTAAAGTGATGTTCCCATAGCATTTCTCCGGTCTGCGCGTTGTGGCATATCAGATCGCCGTAACTGGTAGCAACAAAAAGATATCCATTATAAGCCACGGGACTGGAAGCTTCAGAAAGGTAGTAATCGTCCTCCCAGAGGATTTCCGCTCCTGGTTCAGGTTTTACCGCTACGGTACGGGCATACTCGTTGGTCGCAAAAACGAGGCCATCATGATAAGCGGCAGATGGGCCAACTTCTCCCATCAGGGCATCCACTTTCCAGATTTCTTCTCCTGAATCGAGGTCGTATCCTGCTACATAGGGATCAGCAGTAGTTACGATTTGCATCCTGTCTTCTTTCTGGATTAAAATCGGAGAAGACCAGGAGATCATGTTGTCGCGGGTGATATCCCAGGCAGTATTGCCATCAGTGACGTTTAGGGCCAGCATTCTGCCTCCTTTTCCTGTATCGTATTGAACTACAAGTTTATCCTGCCAGGCAATCAGGGATGATGAATGTCCGTAATGATTTTCGGGAAGCCCCAGGTTTCTTGCCCATGCTCTGTTACCGTTCAGATCGAAGGCAATGATATCACCTGTAGCGAAAATGGCATACACATGATTGCCATCCACTGCCATAGTGGGGGCGGAGAAGCCTGTATCCTCCGTAGGATTTGGAAGGGTGGAAGGAGCTCCCGGAATGTCGGTTACCTCTTTTTCCCATAAGAGTTGCCCGGTATGCCGGTCGAAACAGCTAACGATCCTGGCTTCTTTATCTCCTCCTGCCAAAAAGATCTTATCGCCCCAGATGATGGGAGAGTTATATCCCGGTTTTGTCAGGGCCACTTTCCATTTAATATTTTTTCCGGTCGCACCGTCCCAGTCGGTGGGTATGTTTTCGTGATAGGAAATGCCGTGTCCCAAAAACCCCCGGAACGTGGCCTGATTTTCCTTAAAAGCTTCAAGACCATAGAATTTGATGGTCGGTTCGGCTTTTTCTTCTGCTTCTTGTTCATCCGGATTTACCTCATTCTCTTCAAGAATCTCGTTGTTTTCGGTTGTAGAAGAATTTGCTGTTGATGCGGTTGTATCTGTTATTTCATTTTCAGAAGATTCCGGGGAAGAAATGCTGATCATCTCTATTTCTTCCTGATTTTCAGCCGGGTTCATGCCGGCAGTTTGTTCAGGTAAATAATTCCGGAGCTGATCCTGACTGAACCATGCAGCTGTCAGTGCAAGGATGACCAATATTCCTCCACTAACCAGAAGCCAGCGAGAGGAAATGATCCTGGCTTCAAGGGGATTCTCGTTGTTCCCCTCCGGGGGATTGATCTTATGTTGGGTGTCATTATACACTTTGAATGCCCAGGCAAATATGATCCCTCCAATTAAAAGAAGAATGGCACCGGTTTGCACCTGCCAGTTACTGGTAAAATATGCTTTCCGGGCCAGTAGATCAAACTGGCGGATCTCTTCCCTTAGCTCTTCATTATTAGGATCCTCGGACAGTCTTTCAACAAGGGCTTCCATGGTTTGACTTTCAATGGGATCGCTCTTTTTTAACTGCCAGAAATTGGCTAAAAGTAAAGCTGTAACAATTAGACAGAAGATGCCCGAAATTAGCATCACCTGTTGTGAGAGTTTTATTTTTGCTTGTTGATCCATAATTAATTTAACGTCTGTTAATAAAGGAATATGTCTGATTCAGAATGTTCGAGATCAAAGCCTGCCCCGTTCTTTTACGGGGGCGCGCAAAAATTTTAAACCACAGTATTAACGTATTCGAGGATTTAAAATTTTTGCAGCAACGCAGATATCGGACATTATGGGCAGAGCAGATATCGGACATTATGGGCAGACATTATTTAGACTTCTTTTTTACCGGACAATACTCCATGCATCGTCCGCAACTCAAACAATTCGCTCTGTTTGGTTCGTAAGTATCCCTTTCGCGCATCACAAACTGGTTCATGGCCATAACACCGATCACCAATCCGAGAAAGGCACCCAGTATCCAGCTTCCTGCCTTAAATTTTCCTCTTACAACTGAGGCTTCCTGAACGAGCTCATCCATAGAGGTACCCGATTTAAGAAATTCCTGGACATCTATATTATCCGGGTCTTCTTTTACTTCCGGATGTTCTATCATTAATTCTGCAAGATACACATCAGGATGCGCTCTGGAAAGAAAAATATGAGCTTTGGATACTGCAAATCCCCCTATCAGCATAAATATCGGTATCAGGAAGAGGAACAGCGTAAAGCGTCTCCGGTTTTTCTTTACTGATTCTTCCGTCCTCAATTTTTTATCAATAGGATAATCGATTGCATCAAAGGGGCATGAATTTTCACATAAGCGGCAGTTAATGCATTCGTCGGGAGTAATTGTCAGGTGTTTTCCCGAGAATCGGGACATCCAGCTCAACAAAACTCCGTAGGGACATAGCACCCGGCAATAAGGTCTGGCAAAAACCGTACCCAGGAGAAGGAAAGAAATTCCCAGGATGATCATCAGATAGGGCGCATCCATTCGAAAAATCCCGATAAAGGGATCATACCTGCAGATGATGAAATCCGTGCCGGTGGCAACAAACAACACTGCCAGTCCGAGATAGAGGTAGGGAATGAATGCCAGGGTTTTCCTTACCCAGCTGGGGACGGAAACCGGTTTTATCACCACCAGGTCCTGAATGGCTCCAAGCGGACAGGCTCCCCCGCAGAAAGCACGACCGTAAAAAAGAGCAATGATAAGGGGTAAGAGGAAAAATACCAGGATGGTAAGTGATATTTTGTATGCAGGATCGAACAGTCCCAGTGTAACATTTTGGACGGCACCTATGGGACAAATACATCCCAGTCTTATAAACCCGAAATAAATCATGGCAAAAACGGACAACCAGAGTATCCCCCTGCGTGATCTTTTTTTAATGGCAAGCCATGCAGCCAGGCCAAGCACTCCTGCAAGAACAATTAAGTCAAACCACTCCATTCCTGCCTCCCGGGGTTCCGGAGTGGAGGGGTCGGGTTGTTCATAGCCCGATTCAAACTCAGGTTTTGGAAAACGCTGTTGCTGGGCATACGATCCGGAAAAAACAGCAAAAAGCAGAATAAATAGTATTAAGCTCAGTAATTTTTTCATATGTTATCCTTCATCTCCCGGAGTAAAATCTCCTTTTATTATGTAGGGTTTATCTCTTGGTACACGGCTTATAGCATCGGAAGGGCATGCCCTTGCTATTGAACATTCGTTGCAGTTCACACAAATATCATGTCTGATTTGAAGATGCAATGAACCATTCCCGAAAGCGGTACATCCTTTAACGCATTTTGCACAGCCTATGCACAGATCTTCAATGATAATATATTCAAAATAAGGTTCTTCGATAAATCTTCTCTCTATTGCTGCAGTGGGGCATAGCTGATTTTCTGCCCCGGTTTCCAGTTCGGTAACCCCACCTTTGAAATACCCTCCACACAGATCACAATATCCGCAGAGATCATAGGCATGCACACATTTCACTGCCGACGGCGATTTTACACATTCAGTGGCACACCTTCCGCATTGTGTGCATTTGAAAGGATCGATCTGCCATACCCATTCTTCAGAAGTAGACTTTGCTACTGCAGCGGCTCCAATGCCTGCAAGGGATAGCCCAAGCGTGATCCGTACACCATTGTTGATGAAATCTCTCCTGTTGTATTTTTTATCTTCTGCCATGATTTCTGAAATTTTTGGATTCGGGAAGTTTGCAATCTTTTAAGCTGGAACAACCCTTACACTGAAATCCGGAAACACAGTCTCCCGGTTGTGTAATTTTGCCTTTCGATGCAAATAAACCGACCATAATGGCCATTGCGCTAAGAATGCCGGTTCGGATCAGTGCATGTATAAAACTTCTGCGATTCATAATTGCATTAAATTTTCTCAAATATTCTGATGGTATTCCTGTCAAAATCCAGTGCATAGATCAGTCCTTCATCATCTGCCTCCACCTCAGGGGCTTCGCCTTCCTCTTTAAACTTTGATGGAGGTGCCACTACGCTAAGAAGCTTTCCGGATTCATCATATACCTTAATCCTTACCAGTCCTTTTTCACTGGTGACAAATGATCCGTTGTTAAGTACGGCGATCTCAGCCGGATTGCAACAGCCTAAAAATCCATCTATATTCATCGACCCTTTTTGCCAGTAGCCTCTCATTTCGCCATCATCGGTATAATTTTCAAGGGCATGTTCCCCCGGGTTTGCCACCCAGAGGTCGCCGTAGGCATTCACCACCAGATCAAAATTCGCACTGGGAATGATGAAGCCATGACCTGCCTCACTTTCCGATTTGCCTTTAAATTCTCCCAGTTTCGACCCCTCTCTATTAAAGATCAAAACTCTTCGGTTGCCGGCATCGGCTGCATAGATCCGGTTTCCTTTGCTGGCCAGCGAAGTGATAATGGTTCTTTCTTCAAGCTTATCCCAGGATTCTATAAATTCCCCGTTCTTCTTAAACTTTCCGATATGATCTTCGAATCCAACAAAAATATAATCTTCAGTAACTTCCAGGCATGTTCCGGTATCTTCAAGAGTTTCAAAAAATACCCGATTGCCATCGGGGTACACTGCCATGAGGAATTGTTCACCGGCGAGGTATACTATATCTTCTTCAAGGTCGAAACCTTGCGCTTTCATCTGGTCAAGAGAAATGTTCCGTGTTTCCCTGTAATGGATCAAAGAAGAATCCACATAGCTTAAATCATCCATTTCATATTTGTAGGGATTGGGGCCTTTTTTTCCGGGCTTGTTGCCCTGGAAATCAATCAGAATAACAGCGATGATGACTGTAATTACGACCAGGATTATGAGGGTGAAGCTTTTGTTTTTCATGGGAGTTGCGGTTTAGGGGTTTTGGGGCTGGAGATTCGGGAGTATAGGGTTCAGGGGGATAAGGTTAGGGAGAATGGGGATTAGGGAAATGAGATTGGGGAAATTCCTTTTCCTCTCGTTTCCCGGTGCTATTTTGGTTTCCGACCTGTTAAATGACTCGAAATTGAAAAAGTGAAATCCATCAGGGTTAATTTTACTCAGGCTCCTGCTTAATTCGACCGGATCTACATGTTGTTCAAGCTTTCGCTGAGGCATGGTGCGGGAAATGCTAAGCCACTTTTTATATGGTTTTATGAATGCAATCATCTTAATTCCTATTTTTAGCGATGTCGAGGCATAGCATCGTCTCCGAGTCGCGCATGAGTAAATATCCGTCAGCGATGGCGAGGGGCCCCCAGGCATCCTTTCCGTCCATTACTTTGTATCTGTCGAGTTCAATGTATCTTTCCGTTGAAGGAAGAGCGATGGTTAAGGTTCCGTCATCGCTGAGGATGAAAAACTTATTGTTGGCTAATATGTAGGGCCCCAGACCAAAGCGTACGGTTTGTCCACTGGACCAAACAACATCTTTAAAATTATCCGGATGTACACAGATCATCTGATTTCTGAGCCCTCCGGCATCTTTTGGAAGTATTCCAAAGAAGTGATCGTCATATACTATGGGGGTTTGCTGCTCACTGGCAAGTCCTTCAGCGGGTTTGTATTCATCAATGATCTCTACTGAGAATCCATCCCCCTGTTTTTTGAGTTGAATGACCATACTACCTGCTCCGTAACCTGCTGAAAGGAATATCTTTCCATCGGGAAGACAGACGGGTGAAGGTGCCACCACATTATGATTCCATTCCGAGGTTTCCCAGAGGATCTCACCGGCATTTTCTCCTTCTGCTGCTATCCCGCAAGCACCACCCACAGCACTGTAAACGTACATTTTCACTCCTTCAAAGGTATAGGGCATGATGGATGAGTGGGACATTTTCCATCCGTTCTCATTGGGGGTCTCCCATATTTTTTCACCGCTTTTGCAATCGATGGCTACCATCAATGCTTCCCCACCGGTAGCGATAATGGCATTTCCATTATCGATAAGGGGACATTGCCCGGTATACCATAGTGGACTCTCTGTTCCATATTCCGCTTCCACATTCAATCCCCATCGCAGATCCCCGTCTTCACGATCCACGCACATCACATGGCTGCGAGGACCGATGGTCAATATAAAATCTTCGGTCACCGCCGGAACTGTCCTGGACATACCATGATTTCTCTTCACATGTACCTTGTACCAGCGCCGCCAAAGCTCGGTGCCATCTTCAAGTAAGAAACACCTGAGCATATCCGCCTTTTTCTCTTCATCATAATCAAGGAGGTAGACTTTCCCTTCATAGATGGCAGGACCGGCATGTCCTTCACCGAGTTCCACATGCCAAAGTATTTCCGGTCCGTCGGGTCCGAATTCGTCAATCAATGCCATTCCCGATTCCTTGATGTTGTCAAAATCCTCTCCCCGGAAACGGGGCCAGGAATCTTTCAGATCGGTTGATTCATCATTCAGCTCCTCATAAAACTCCCCGATCTCCACATCCAGGTTCACTGCCACCCCTTCTCCACGATTATCCATTCCCGGCACACTGGTGGAAAATCCTTTCACAGGATCTTTGTTGATCCACCATATGAGGGAGGCGATGGCGATCGCGGCAAGGGAGAGGGGGATTATATGTAAGAAGAGTTTATTCATTGGGATGAAAATTTTTCTATCAATTTAGTAAGCACAGGGTGGCAGGAGGCAGTGTGGCTATCTTCTGGGGTAAATGATGATTTTGGTGTAAGTTTTTTCTAATTAGCATATTGGAACAGTTTAGAGCGTGAGGATCTTCGGATTTGATCTGTTAATGAATATTTTTCTTCTTTCGGGAAACTCTTTGATAATTCAAAAATCTCCATTGCTAATTCATACGCCAACTTATAAACCTTCAGATCTTAAAAACCAAAACTCATTTTTTATAGTCATATTTCAACCAATTAGATTTTATCGTCGACTACCACTTTTTATTAAACTACTTTTCCAGTCCATACACCATCAAAACTTCCCCATGCCTCACAAACAATTTCTTGTCGAAGATAGACGGATGCGCCCAATGGGGTCCCGTTCCGTCGGTAATCTGGAAGCTTCCTTTTAGTTTGAACCCGGCTGGGTCGGGTTCTACAAGACCTACATGTCCGCGCTTTTCTTCATAAAGGTAGAGGCGATTGTCGGCATAGATGATGGAGCCTTTGTTTTCCCATTTCTCCTCATACATCACTTCACCGGTATCCCAGTCAAGACAAACCCAGTTTCCGTTTCCGTTGTTTATCCAGTTGGATCCGTATATGTAGCCATCTACCAGAACCACTCCACCGTGGTGAGTATCCAGAACGTCACTCGTCCATTTGAGAGATGCAGAATTG
This sequence comes from uncultured Bacteroidaceae bacterium, assembly GCA_964595055.1. Classification (GTDB taxonomy): domain Bacteria; phylum Bacteroidota; class Bacteroidia; order Bacteroidales; genus CAYRTD01. The sequence continues at coordinate 16,525 of CAZQOV010000042.1, forward strand.
CCATCTTCCGACATTTTCAGCATTACGGCTTCAGCATCATAACCCCTGGTTATAAAAATTTCACCCTTGTGGAAGAGCGGGGTATTGGTATTGTTATTTCTTCCCTGTGGATGGTTATCTGCCAGGTTATATTTCCAGATTATGGTTCCATCTTCAGGATTAACACCCACAACATGATTGATGGTAACAGCGATGATCATCTTATTGCCTTTATATTCAACAAGTAGCGGAGATACATATGAGCGGACATCCCCAAGGCTTTCGGTTTTCCAGATGGGTTCACCTGTTTTTTTATCCAGTGCTACCATTACAGTTTCGTTTCCTACCGGTGATGAGATCACGGCATTATCTGTAATGACAAGAGATTCGGCGAAACCCCAGCGGTGAAATTCCCCTTTGAATTTTTCATGGGTGTTCACCGACCATATCAGGTCGCCTGTTTTTGCATCGATACAGCTAACTTCTCCCATACCTGCAGATATGTATATCCTGTCATTTTCAATGGTAGGCGTATTTCTGGTTTCCTGGAATGATTGCATCCAGGCAGTTCCGTATTGAGTTTTCCAGCGTATAGTACCGTCCATTTTTAGTGCAGTCAGAATAGTGGCGCTATCTTTCCGACCGGCAATATAGATGACATCATTGTAGAAAACAGGACTGGAGTAGCCATTATTCAGTCCTTCAATTTTAGCAATAAGTTCCGGCCCTTCTTCCGGCCATTCCTGCATAAGTCCTTTATCCGGATAATGTCCGTTTCTTTCCGGTCCTCGCCACTGAGCATCCTGTGCCTTAAGTGATGCCGAAAGTAATACAGTTCCCGATAAAAGAAATACGCTTAAATAATTTCTCATCATTCAGTTGTATAAATATTATTTTATTTTGTAAGCAACCAGAGCCTTTCCGTGTCTCAGATAAAGAACTCCGTCATCGATCATGATGTGAGCCCAGTGTTGTTCCGAACCTTTTTGTACCCTGGTTTTGGATATCAGATTGAATTCAGATGGAGTGGCCTCTGCGAGTGCCAGTTCTCCTCTCTCGCTGTAAAGGAATAGTTTTCCATCGGCATAGATTATATTTCCTTTGGCAATCTCGGATGAAGTCCACGTGTTTTTACCGGTTTCCCAGTCAATGCATTGCCATTCCCGATTCCGGTCGCCTGAACCATAAATATAACCATCTACCAGAACAGCACCTCCCATGCGGCTATCCATACTCAGGTTTTCCCAGGCTTGTTCAATTTTACTTCCATCTTCATTGAGCAGGAGCTTCCCTGATCCTTTGCCATATCCACTGAAATAAAACAATCCTCCCTCTTTATAGATGGGTGTGTTGGCATGAACGGAGTGTCTGTTGGGATGGGAATGTGACCAGAGCAATTCACCTGTTTTTGCATCAATGCCCAGAAGGTGTGATGCGGTATGGGTGGAGAGAATCTTTCTGCCCTTATGTTCAAAAAGAAGAGGGGTGCAATAGGCCGATAATTCACCTTTTCCCGGACAACTCCAGATTAAATCTCCGTTGTAACGGTTCAGAGCAATTACATTATGCTTTTTACCGCCAGGGGTGCAATAGATTACATGACCGTCAACCACAGGTGTTTCATTGTAACCCCACTGAATGGTTTTACCACCATAATCATTGACCATATCAACAGTCCAGATTATTTTCCCGTCAGATTCATTGAAACAATGCACCTTGCCATAGGAAGAAACAAGATAGATCCTGTCGCCTGCCACCACAGGAGAACCTCTTGTTCCATAATAACTTTCCACGAATTCCGGTCCGTAAGCCTTTTTGTAAATAAGTTTACCGTTTTTATCCAGTTTGAAAAGGTATCCGGTTTCATCAGCCATACTGGTGACATAAACGAAATCACCTGCCACAACGGGAGATGAATGTCCCTGTCCGAGTTCTTCGAATGACCAGATAATTTCGGGGCCACTGTTTCCCCAGGAATCCAGCAAGTTTTCTTCCTCATAAATCCCGTTTTGCATAGGACCCCGCCAGTGTGTTGCATCCTGTGCTTCCAGGGAATAGAGTAAAAAGTTCAAAAAAATACATGTTGCTAAGAATGTTAAGGCATTTTTCATATTAATATAGTTAGATTGTTTACTACCTGCATAGTTCCTCAAAAATAACATATTAAAGAGAAGAATATTATAGGTTTAGGGGTGGAAATGTTAATATAGAATGAGTCTAAGTAGGGGGGGTGATGGGATAATGAGTTGGGAGAATGAGGTAGGAAGTTCCGGGTTGGAACAGGTTCCGGGTTGAAGGGTTTAGCGGTTGCCGAGCGAAGTCGAGGCAGGGTTTATGGGTTCACGCCTCGAAGCCCTAACGCCTCTCACGATTCTTGCAATGAGATAGACCAGGAAAGATTGATTCCTCATTAAAAAGCAACCTTTAATCGGGATATTGCATCTTAACAAATATCTTTCATTTTAAACATCTAAACCTAAGATAAGCTATGAGAAAAATTCCACCGGTCTTTCTACTTCTTTTCATGATATTTTTGCAATTAAATTCTCAGGATCTTCCGGCTACTGGTGATAGTAACTGGCAACGTTTTATCCACATCGAAGGAGGAATGATCTACCCTGAAGGAAGTATCAGGGAAAATATTGCGATCCGGCAGAATATCAGTTCGTATTATGTTGATCAGGTCAGCAATGGCCATGTATATTCAGAAACCTATGGAATTGTTGTTGGAGCAAAATGGGAATATTTTAATCAAAAACTTAATATTGGTTTTTCATCAGGTTTACGATATACTGATTTTCAGAGTGAGATCACTGGTTACAGCTCAAACCGGGCTGATTTCTTCTACCTGCGATACTCGATGGAGGATAGCGATACAAAGTTTGCCAGGGTGAAATATCTGGAAGAATCCGCCGGGTTTATTACTATACCCCTGGAAGTTCGTTTCATTCCTTTCGAATATAAGAATATAGGATTATTCGGAAGAGCCGGTGCGGAGGTAAGTATTATGAATATCCTTTCAGAGAGAAATATAGGCTTTCGGGAGGAGACCATGGAAGCATTTGAAGATGAGGTTCTAGGTCAAATCGGGAACAGTCCTGGTAAATTTTATTCCAGTTTGTATGCTTCCATCGGATTAAAAATGTCCAAACCCGGCAGGCCAGAATATGTCATCGAGCTGTTCCTGCCTTCACCATTCCTCAGTAAAAATAATTTTGTCCTCACTAAAGTAGATTATTATTCAGGTTTTAAGTTTTCAATTCACTTTCCCATTCTTAAATCAAAATAAAGACTAAGTCATGAAATCATATAAATTAGTATTCTTTAGCCTCGTTTTTCCTTTTGTGTTTTTTTCCTGTGAGAAGATGGATGACTTTGAATTATCGCAAACGGTTTTTATTGAAGATCCCTACTACCCGGGTTTGCCTATCTATTCCGAATGGGGATACAATACCTTTGGAGCCTATATTGACCGGCGACCTTTTATATCAACCCATTACGATTTACCGGTAAAAATCATTGTAAACTCTGATATGCTTCATATGAATCTCCGTGGAGTGATGGACGGACAGGAGGTAGATCTCAGGTTCTCGGTGAGAGGGTATTCCCCGGCTTCCCATTATGACCTTACCGGCCTGAATAATACCACCATCAATCTGAAAGAAAGTGGAAGAGAGGTATTTCTGAAGTTGGGAGATCATAATCAGGAGCTCGAATTGATTGAGGGAGAGCTGAGATTTGAAAGCGTGCAACTTCTTTATGTAGATGAAGATCTAACCCGGACTATTGTTTCCGGATATTTTCAATTTAAAACATTCCTTGAGGGTGAACCCATCGCGATTTCGCACGGCAGGTTTGATTTTGGAATAGGGTATGAAAATTTTTATAATTATTGAAAAGAAGCCTTCTCTCGTTCAATAAACTCTTCCAATGTTCCCGGTTCTTTTCCGGTAATATCCTTAACGCTCCCGGTTATCCGACTTTTCTTTCTGGAGAAGCGGGGAAGGTAATGCAGCATGATCATGACGAAGATCATTGCCGGTTTCACTCCCTGTCTTCGCTTTTTAATATAGAATTTCAGAAGATTAGGGCTTTCATACCGGATTGAGCGTCCGATTTTCCTGCTGAGTATTTCGGCTACTTTATGAAAATCTTTCTGCTCCCTGCCGGTAATTTCAATGGCCTGGTTCTGAAATTTTTCAAATTCATTCAATATATGAGCAGCAACAAAGCCGATATCCCGCGTATCTACCCAGGTAAATCTCAGATTACCTGAAGGTATGAAGATCTTATTCTCAGTCTTGATCTCATGAATTAAGGTGGTCGTGAGGTTCTGCATAAAATACGAGGGCCTGAGGAAGACATAATCCATGCCTTTGGTAAGGATTAGCTGTTCAAGCTTATGATGGGGAAT
>CAZQOV010000043.1:0-20766 GCA_964595055.1 uncultured Bacteroidaceae bacterium
CATTTGCAGATTACTGAGTACGCCGAGTATTACCAAGTAAGTTCAGTTGACCAGGTATTAGGAACTTTTGTTTGGTGACTGAAAACTATTACGACAGGCTCATCCATTCATACCCCATCTTCTTCAATGCCTCTCTTAGCGAGGTCTCGGGCTGGATAATATTGTATTCTCCCCAAAAAGAAGGGTCGTAAGAGAATTCCTGGTCGGAGAAAACAACATCGCTTTTTAATCTTTCTCTCCACGGAATGTTTTTACGCACACCAGGGTTGACTTCTGTGATGGCCATTTCAATACCGATGCTATACAGCGAGCTGAACCATTGTCGTTTTTTTCGAAGTTTGAAACTTACCTCGGCCTGGACCATGCTGAGGTGATATCTTTCATCTTTTTTCCGGTACTCGACACGATAGTTCGCATTCAGTGGCCTTAATCTTATGGAAGGACTTTTTTTAATGAGGAAACGTTCCGGGTTTTTTCTCAAATCTTCCGGGGAGATAGAAAAATCGACTGCTACCAGCGCATAATCATTTGTGTTTATAAACAACTCTCCTTCAAAATGAGTATAAAGATTGTTTTGCTTTGGAGAAAATCCGATAAGATAGACTTGTTGATTTCGGTAGTTTACTATATTCCTGTACTCAAAATTATAATATTTTTCGAAATCACTTACCAGGAAATCCAGCCTGTTTTTAATAATATCCAGCTCCAGAGAGGAAGTAATTCCAGCCTGAATTTTCATTACAATACTATCTTCAGGACTGATATTCTGAAGTTTTCTTCCTTTAATGAGCCGGGTGTTATCATTTTTAAAATTAAGGGTATAAGGGCTTTTTGCGATGTCGATAACCGCTTCTGAAAAGGTGATATATTCTTTATTTTTCTGGACGTATTCACGGAAATAGGCATCCATTAAGGAGGGCTCATCGAGATAGTTAATCGAAATATTTTTTATGGATTTTTTAAGGACTTCTACCGGATTCTGATAGCGGATAATAACCTCCTGAAGTGAGATAATATCTTTTTCCAGTTCGATCAGAATAATTTCACTGGTATTTTTATTCAAATGTGTATAATTATTTTTATAACCGATCATAGAGGCTACCAGTATGGGGTCGTTAATTTTTTCCGGAATTGTCAAGCTAAATTCACCTTGCGCATTGCTTATTATTCCTTTATTGGTTCCATCGACAAGTATTGTTGCGTAGGGTAGTGCCTCATTTGTTTGTTTGTCAAGGATTTTTCCGTCTAATCTCAAGTGCGCGGTTTCTACCTTTTCACCATGATCTGTTTTTGATGAGGGACTTTTTCTATAAATAACAATATTTTTATCAATGAGACGATAATTCAGATCCGGATTTTCAAAAAGGGAGTCCAGGGCTGTTTCCAGATCAGCCTCATTCAGTAGCAGGTTGATTTTTTTTGAGTTTGAGAGCAGCTCAGCGTCAAACGTAAAATAATAGCCGGTTTGTAAGGTAATTTCTTCCAAGGCTTTTAAGGCGGGTTTGTTTTTAAAATGAAGGCTTATTTTTGCGTCCGGAAGCTGGGAAAAAGCAGGGAACGACAATAAGAAAGTGAATATGGCTATTAACCATTTAATGAAGACTATTATGCATAGATTCATGGGCTTCACCTTCTTAGTTTTGAATTTTTACCAGGTATTTATCTTTTTTCTTTTCAATATCAAGATCAAATGCAAGGGCAATAGTTTCTAAAATGGCATCAATAGATTGTTTATGATAAGAAGAGGTTAACCTTAGTTCATCAATATCCTTTTTACTGGCCATTATTTCTACCTGATAGGCATCTTCCAGGGTTTTAAAGACATCCCCGATAAGTTCATCCTGGAAATAGAATTCACGGGTTTTCCATGCCAGGTAATTCGAATCTGAAAGCCTACTGAGGTTTGCTGAATTGTGATCAATCTTACTGTACTGTCCTTCAGTTAAAATTAGCAGAATTTCTTTTTTAAGGGGTTTCACCTGTACTTTTCCTGATTCAACGTATACCTCGGTAAGATTTGCAGAGGGCTCTTCTTTGACATTGAAGGAGGTGCCCAGGACTTTGATTTCAGCCGTTTTTGTTTTAATGATAAAAGGACGAACGGAATCTTTCATTATGTCAAAGTATGCTTCGCCTTTTAACTGAAGGGAAGGTCTTTTTCCAAATGCATCGGGAATTCTGATTTCAGAACCCTTTTTCAGGAATACCCTGCTTCCGTCGGGCAAATCGAAGGCTGTGTTGTTTTCAATGGCAATATAATTCAGTGGACCATTGTTTGAAAGGCTGCCAGGTTTAAGATATAACCAGGAAGGGATCAAAATAGCAAGCAAGACTAGAATGGTTGCCGCAATTCGAATCAGGGTAGGAGGGAGAACCCTGGTTTGCTGGTCCGATGCCAGACCCTCATCCCTTATCCTGCCATAGAGTTTACTCCATGCCGTTGTGGATTCGGAAAAATCCTTTACAGGATCAGAATTTATTTTGTTCCATGTTTCCTGCATTTGAAAAAATTCTTGTTTCTTTTCTTCATCTTTTTCAATTAATCGCATAAATGAAGAAATTTCTTTTTTATTCATTTCACCTGAAAGATAACTTGCCGTAAGGCTGGCGAAATCTCGTTTATAATTCATTTTCATTTTTTTATATATCCAAATTCATTAAGAGACAAACGAAAGGCTTTAAGTGCTTTTCCCATATTTGCTTCAACTGTTTTAACAGATATTGAAAGTTTCTTTGCAATTTCCGAATAGGTCAACCCTTCAAACCGGCTCAGGCGAAAGATCTGTTGCGTTCGGTCAGGTAAGCGATGCATGGTTTCCAGAATGGTTTCATTGAGCTCTTTATAACTCATCTCTTCAAAAGGGCTGTCTGAGGTTCCGGGGGTTTTAGCCGCTGCCTCCTCGTCAAACCCGGATTCTTTTTTCATTTTTCGAAGATGGTTCATGGCGTTATTATAAACAGAACGGTAAAGATAACTTTGCCACTTTGACGTTAAGATAAACCCTTGTTTGTTTTTCCAAATGTTGAAAAAAACATCCTGAACAATTTCTTCGGCAATGCTTTCATTTTTTAATAAGGATTGAGCATAAAGACACATTCCCGGATAGTAACGATGAAAAAGGGCTTCAAAACTTTTGATGTCGCCCTTTTTAATTTTTTTCAGGATATTTTGGTCTTTATTTTTCATCTTTTTGAGAGAGAGCGTTTTCTGAATATATAAGAAAAGGAAAATTTACACAAATCTAATCAGAAAACGTTCCACTAACCCTAAAAATTTCCTGCTGTACATTAAATCAATCTCTAAGTCCTCCGCAAATGAAGCGTTTTTTATTCATCAAACTTACGGTTCAGTTTACGTATAGCTGATTCTATTGATTGATCGGGTTCAATAATATTATAATCTCCCCAGTAATCTGGATCAAAATAGGTGTATACCATATCGTCGAGGACATCATTTCTCTTAAATCTTTCCTTAAAGTTGATTTTTTCTGCCAGGCCGGTTCTCCTGTCTGTAATAGCGATTTCGGTCATAATGGTATACATAGAATTAAACAGGCGTTTATCCCATTTAATTTTTAATTTCACTTCAGCACGGGCATAATTGAAGTACCACTGGTCATCATCAATGGTATAGGATGTTCTGTAAGTGGCGGCCTGAGGCAAAATGGACATTCCAACAGGTTTTCTCTGGATAAAAAACCGGGAAGCTTCATTTTCATCTTCGATATTTAAGGAAAACTCAGCTTCAGAGATTGCCAGTTTATCCATGTCGATAAAAATTCGTCCATAATAATATGGGTCAGTAATGTAAGGCTTTTGCCTGAAAAATACGACATAATGTAATCGGTCGTCCAGAGAAATCACATTTTCAAGTGAGAAATCGTAGATTTTTTCATAATCTTCAGTAAGCAGTAAATAGGGGTTTTTCACCACATCAAGCAAAAGAGATACAGCCGGACCTCCCTGTAATTTAAGGAGAATGGTATCCATTTTTTCGACATCTGCACTTTTTCTTCCTTTGTCTATTCTTACCTGATCAAATTGCATGGATTTATTATAACCCGATTTATAAATATCCACAACGGCCTCGGAGATGGCTACATATTTTCTTCTGTTTTTAATGGCTTCCCGGTAAAAACCATTCATCATCTGAGGTTCGGGATTATAGTTTTCGGCTACTTTTTTCAGGACTTCATCAATAAATTCCGGTCCATTTACCGGCCGAATGGTTAACTCATTAATTTGAGTTGATGCCGGAGATAATGTTATGGTATGGAAGTTATTTGCACTGAATTCTGTAAGGGGTACTACTTTGCTAATGTACCCGAGATAAGTAACTTTAATAGAAGAAACCTCAGTTTCTTTTTCCAGTTTCAATGTAAATTCACCATCAATGTTGGTAACCGTTGCGACATTGGATCCTACAGCCTCCACAGCTGCAAAAGGAAGTTTATCCCGGGTGTTTTCATTCATCACAATTCCCTGATAACTTATTAAGGTTACTGAATCTTTCTGGAGCTTATCCTTTTGCAGGTCAGCTCCTGTTAGACTTACTGCAAAAAGCCAAAGCATTGCAGCAAGAAATGCGGATTTTACTTGTAATGTTTTCATTTTATTTGCGATTAAATTAATAAAGACTTGCTTTACTAATAAGATGCATAAAAGGACAAATACCCTATGGGGTATTTTTTTTGAGAAGTAAAGTCTGATAATTTATACATTTATCGCCTTTACCGGGCAAGGGTTCTTTGAAATTCGGCTATACTTTGATATTTTATTTTCTTTGCCTTAATCAACCAGGCAAAGTTGCCTTGGCAGTTATGTGCATATGTTTAGAATACCCCTTATAGCATTCCTTTTTTTCCTTTACCGGTGATTTTTGGTTACAAAGTCTGCCATAATAAAATTACAAAAGAAATTTTCATCTCTTTTTTGACCGGCAGAACGAAATATATGCTTTGCTCGATGAATACCCGTTGAATAAAAGGCATTACAGAATGGCTCGTAAACATTTAGATGATTTTTATTCTGTTATTAATAATGAGCGGTTGGTGGAAAGGGAATTTATATAAAAGGCCAGGACTTCAAACGCCGATTTACTGGGGGAAATAAAAAATCATATTCGTTTAAACCTCATAAATATCTATATTTCTGGATGTTTAAATTTGATTAATTGTTAAGATTCTTGCTTGATAATCCCGGCTTTTTTTCTTTATCTTTACGGCTTATTTTGAAAAATGAAAGCTGTATTTCTTGTTTTCTTTCTGATTTAAAACTTTTTAGAGTGTGTTGAAATATATTTATCTAATAAATCATTAAATCAAAATCTTAATCACATGGAAGCACTTACTGTACTTCAAGTGGAGGTGGTTAATGCGACGGTAAAAGAATTCTGGTTCATTCCTGTTGCATCTGTACTTGCACTTGTTTTTGCCTGGTTTTTCTTTAAATCAATGATGAAGAACTCTGAAGGAACCGATCGAATGAAAGAGATTGCCCAACATGTTCGGGACGGAGCTATGGCATATCTGAACCGGCAGTATTCGGTAGTCGCGATTGTATTTCTGATCATCCTGGTTATTTTAACTCTCCTGGCCTATTTCAATGTTCAGAATCCTTTCGTACCTGTTGCGTTTCTGACCGGAGGTTTTTTCTCCGGGCTTTGTGGATTTTTGGGTATGAAAACAGCTACTTTTGCCTCTGCCAGGACCGCTCATGGTTCTTCACAATCGTTGAACAAAGGGCTTCAAATTGCCTTCAGGAGTGGTGCAGTGATGGGGCTTGTTGTTGTGGGATTTGCGCTTCTCGACATTTCGCTCTGGTACATTATCCTTACCAAACTGGTCTATACGCCTGAGAATATGCAAACTGGTCTTTCTTTTCTCGGGCTGGATTTTGTTCATGAAGGAATTACCCAGAAAGAAAAAATGATCGAGATTACCGCTACCATGCTTACTTTTGGTATGGGTGCATCTACCCAGGCATTGTTTGCCAGGGTTGGTGGTGGAATTTACACCAAAGCTGCAGATGTGGGTGCAGACCTTGTAGGTAAAGTTGAAGCCGGAATTCCTGAGGACGATCCAAGAAACCCTGCTACAATTGCAGACAATGTAGGTGATAATGTAGGTGATGTTGCCGGAATGGGTGCCGACCTGTATGAATCGTACGCCGGATCAATTCTTGCCACCGCTGCTCTTGGTGCCGCACTTCCAGCACTTACCGGGCAAGAGCAAATTACCCGGATTGTTGCTCCTATGCTGGTTGCTGGAATTGGGATCATACTTTCTATCATAGGGATATTCATGGTGCGTACCAAGGAATCGGCTAATCAGAAGAATCTTTTAAATGCTTTGTTGCTGGGAACAGGTGGCAGTTCAGTTCTGATCCTGGTTGCCCTGGCCATTATGGCTTATTTCGACTGGATAACCTGGGGTGTGTTTGGATCTGTTATAGCCGGTCTGCTTGCCGGAGTTATTATTGGTCAGGCTACTGAATATTTTACCTCTGATGAATACAAACCTACAAGAGGAATTGCCAAACAGGCGCAGCAAGGCCCTGCAACCACAATTATTGACGGGGTAGCTGTAGGTATGTTTTCTACCTGGCTACCGGTAATTACAATTGTACTGGGTATTATTGCTGCCTTCTGGTCGGCTGGTGGATTTAATAATTTTGCGGAAGGTGTATATGGCATCGGTTTTGCCGCTGTTGGAATGCTTTCTACATTAGGGATTACGTTGGCTACAGATGCATTTGGCCCGATTGCAGATAACGCTGGTGGTAATGCCGAAATGGCAGATTTGCCTCCTGAGGTTCGCGAAAGAACTGATGCTCTTGATATGCTTGGTAATACTACCGCTGCTACCGGAAAAGGTTTTGCCATTGGTTCTGCAGCATTGACCGCCATGGCGCTGGTTGCTGCTTACATTGAAGAAGTTAAGCTATGGATTGGAAAGCTTGCTAAAGACACGGTTGAAGGGATCAAAGAGGTAGGAGATATTGTATTTTATGTGGATCAGGCTCCCATTTTGGCTGAAGGCCAAAAGGCTGTATATATTGCTGATGCTCATATCGATCATTTTGTTGAAGCCTATAGCCTTTCTATATTCAATCCGATGCTTCTTGGGGGAATATTTATCGGGGCTATGATGGCATTTGTGTTCTGTGCCATGACAATGAAAGCCGTTGGCCGTGCTGCAGGAGCAATGGTCGATGAGGTTAGACGCCAGTTTAGAGAGATTCCGGGAATTATGGAAGGAACAGCTACTCCCGAGTATGCCAAGTGTGTGGCTATATCAACAAAAGGAGCTCAGCGTGAAATGGTAGTACCCTCCCTGGTTGCAATTGTGGTGCCTATTATGGTGGGTGTGATCCTGGGCGTAGCCGGTGTGGTTGGACTACTGGTTGGAGGACTCACTGCCGGATTTACCCTGGCTGTGATGTTAAATAATGCTGGAGGAGCTTGGGATAATGCGAAAAAGTATATTGAAAAAGGAAACTTCGGAGGAAAAGGAAGTGAAGCTCATAAAGCCGGAGTAGTTGGAGATACTGTCGGAGATCCTTTTAAAGATACATCAGGACCTTCCCTGAATATTCTCATTAAACTTATGACCATGGTTTCTGTGGTAATGGCAGGGTTAACTGTGGCAGTGAGTTTAATATAGGAAGACAGCACATTTAAAAAAAAACCGTTTCGGAAGGAACGGTTTTTTTTGTGTCCGGTTAAAGGAAAGATACAGGCCGTTAAGGTATAAAGGTTGGTTGTTGTTCTATGTTTGAGGTGAATTACTCTTCTTTTCCTTCCCATTTTCCTCATAAGTTTTCAACTTCATATCTTCGCCATCAAACTCCCCGTAAGTGAAATTTATAAACCAATCGCCAAGATAAATAACTTTCGACTTTTTATTTATCATGTATTCTTTGGGAACATGGCGATGTCCATAGACATAATAATCGAAATGTCCGGTTTCTTCAATTTTCCGGGAATGGATAATCAAGTGTTCTTTTTCAGCACCCATCCAGGGCACGTAATTTCCTTTTGAAAAGCGGGAACGTTTTGACCAGCGGTGCGCAAATCCTGTGGCAGTGTTTGGATGAATGCGGGCATACATCCATTGCAAAAATTTGCTGGTAAAAATCTTTTTAAGGGTTTTGAAGCCCTTACCTCCCGGTCCTAAACCGTCGCCGTGAGCAAGATAAAACCGCTTATTATTGTAGGTGTGCCCTACCGGTTTTCTAAATACCTTTATTCCTGTTTCTCCGGGTAAATAATCAAATATCCACACATCATGATTTCCGGTAAAAAAGTATACGGGGATGCCTGCATCACCAATTTCGGCAAGTTTTCCCAATAGCCTTACAAATCCTCTTGGCACAACTTTCTTATATTCAAACCAGTAGTCGAATATATCCCCCATGAGATAGAATGCGGCGGCATCTTTTCTTTTTTCTTCCAACCAGTTGACCAGCCGTTTTTCTCTTTCCAGGCTTTTTTCCCGGGGGGGGAGTCCCAGATGGGCATCTGAAACGAAATAGATCTTTTTATTTTTTTCTAATTGGTAATTCATATCCGGGAAATCTACATCTGCTGTTAAATGTCTTATTGCTTAGAGCATATTATCCAACCATTTCTGAAGTTCTTTTCCGTAAATATCCCTTGCCACAACTTCACCTTCCCGGTTCAAAAGGAAGGTTGACGGGATTACATTTACATTAAAAACAAGGGCAGCTTTTGATTCAGGATAGGTCAATTCACTGACATTGATCCAGTCTAGCTCATCATATTCAATGGCTCGGTTCCATAAATTTCTGCTGTTATCCAGTGCAATAGCATAAATTTCGAAACCATCATCCTTATTTTCCTCATAGATTTGTTTTAGTTGAGGATTGAGGTTTCTTGCATCTTCCGACATTGCTGACCAGAAATAAACAAGGACTGTTTTGCCTTTCAATGATGATAAGCTGATGGAATCACCTTCTGTATCGGGCAGTTTGATCTCGGGCATACCCACTTCGGCTTTCGATAATTTTTCTGATAAGCCTTTAAGGTTAAAATACCGTTCCTCAGCAGCCCTGGCATCATTAACGAAAGATTTTACCAGATCAACATTGGGATAAATCCTGGATATGGAATCCGCAACAATTTTCATGTATTGAATGTCCTTGTTTTCACTGAGAACGTATTGACCTTCAGTGATTTCCTGATAAATTGCGTATATGCTCGACAATGAAGTAAGATGTTCTATTATAAACTGTATAGAGAAATCCCGTTGATCTTTAATTATTTCCTTTCTTTTCGTTATATATTCGCTTGCCTGATCCTCTGTCACATTGGAAAGGGAGCCATAGGCTTCGTTTAATTTTTTTAGCCGTTGTCTGGTGTCTTTCAGCTTGCTAACCAGTTGTCGAAGATACTCTGATTCTTCGGAACCTGTTACCGTATAGGCTTCATCAAAATTTTCATAATTGGTTAAAACGGTTAATTCTTCGCCCGGGAAAGGCAGGAGATTGATAATCTTTCCCCCGGAATTTCTGAGAATATAAATCCCGGGATTTTCTGAAAAAAAACCAAAGGAAAATGTACCATCCTTTTTAATTTTCAATGAATCCAAGGTTTCGGTGGTATTGACATGGAGGTAATCAAGATAAAGCATTTTTTTTGCGCCGTTTTTGATCTCTCCCTTGATGAAAATATTGTCTCTTTCCTTACAAGAAAAAAGGGAAAGGATTAAAAGAAGGAAGACAGGAAATATACGTTTATTCATAATTCAGATTTGGTTAGTATTTCTTTCAGCATTTTATCAATATTTTCTGAAGAGAGGTTTCGACCGATAATTTTTCCGTGTTCATTGATCAGATAATTTGCGGGTATAGAATTGACTCCGTATTTTTTGGCTGCATCAGATTCCCAAAAATTGAGTTCACTTCCATGGATCCAGTCAAGACTATCTTTGGAAATGGCTTCTGTCCAGTCTTTATACTGATTATCCAGTGAAATCTGGAATATCTCAAAGCCTTTGCTGTGATATTTTTTATAGATTGAATGTCTTTTTTTGTTTTCTTCTCTGCAAGCAGCACACCAGGAAGCCCAGAAGTCGAGAAGTATAACTTTTGCCTTTAGATCCGAAAGGCGAATGCTTTTGTGCTCAGGAGTTTTAATGCTGAAATCCGGTGCCCGCTCTCCAACTTCAGGGTGCTTTATTTCTTTTGGATAATTCATTTTTATCCTTTCTACACGGGCATGGAGATTTTTCACCGCCTCCGATTCAGGATATTTTTCATAGAGGACAGAGGTGACACGTTGAAAGATTTCATAATCTTCTACCGGGTGAAATACAAAAAAGTCCCTGCCCAGTTGATTGGTAAGAGCCATTAAGCTTACCAGCGAACCTTCATTTCTTTCGATAAAATCGATGGAGAAGTTTTTTAGTTCATTAAATGCTGCCCGGTAATTTTTATCGATTTCCAGTTTTATCCGGGTGTAATCAGGACTATTTACCGAATCACTAACAATCCTGGCATATTCGGATACTTCATCAAGAAATTCTTCGGTAGCTTCGTGCAATCGGGTAATTTCCCTTGCTTCTTCCTGGCCTGTGAGCTCAAATTCATTAAAATTATAATAATCGCTCCGGATATGAATACTGTCATTTTCCCTGGCGATAAAGCTAATGTAGTTATCCCCTTCATTCCTGACAGCATAAAACCCTGGTGTTGCGACCTTGATTTTAGTTCTGAAAGCACCACCTTTATCAAGAATCAGGCTGTCCAGGGTTATGAAGTGTTCCGCTTGTATCTCCTGGATTAAAACAGATTTGCCCCTGCCATTTTCCAGTTTACCTGTGATGAGGGTATTTTTATCCTTATCTTCCGGTTCGAAATTGTTCTGGCAGGCGGTAATAAACCCCAGTAGTATAAAAATTTGAAAAACTTGTATTTTCATATAAACTTATCTCTGGGCAAATTTATTTAAAATATCCTTAATATTCAGGTAGATTTTTTCAAAGGTATCTAGTTTCCCAGATGTAACTCTTTTAAAGCTTGCCGACTTTTTTACGTGTAGAGAATTTCCATTGGACGAATCTATTGAACCAATTTTACGGAAAACGGTTATCCATTAAAAGCCTTTTCAAATCCGGAGATCTACCTTTGAAGGAAAGCGATATTTCGCTTTACCGGCATTGCACCACTTAGGTAACAATTAATTCATCAAAATTTAACGTTAATGATGAATGAACTATTGATTTAAAAGAATTATTGTTTGACATTTATAAATTCATTTTTTTCTTAAATGCAAATATTTATGCTTCAGATAATCAATGATATATTAATTTTGATTTCTCATTTCAATACGTCTTCATATGGGATATTTAACCTTCGATAAAAGT
The DNA here is from genome assembly GCA_964595055.1 of uncultured Bacteroidaceae bacterium. Classification (GTDB taxonomy): domain Bacteria; phylum Bacteroidota; class Bacteroidia; order Bacteroidales; genus CAYRTD01. Next base: position 11,388 of record CAZQOV010000043.1, read on the forward strand.
CAGTTAATTAACCTTGAGTATTCGCTTAGTAAGGAAGTATTGCGCACAAACCGTGCCGGATCTTATGCTTCTACCACTCTTGTTGGATGCAATACCCGAAAATATCATGGATTGCTGGCATGTCCACGAGTAAAAGGATCGGATGAGCGGATCATTCTTTTATCATCACTGGATGTGACAGTTGTTCAGCACGAGAAGGAATTCAATCTGGGAATTCATAAATTTCAGGGGGATCTTTACATTCCCCGGGGTCATAAGTACATTCATGACTACCTTGTAGAAGTAGTTGGGGAGACCATTTACCGTGTAGGTGGAGTTCTTTTAAAACGGGAAAGTCTTCTTACGGAAAAGAAAGAGCAGATATTGATAAAATTTACCTTACTGGAGTCTCAAGCCCCTGTTGTTTTAAAGATAAGACCTTTTCTTGCTTTCCGTAATATTCATGATTTAACAAAGGCGAATGATCTGGCCAGAACAAAGGTGAAAACGATCAAAAATGGGGTGGCTTCAAAACTCTACGATGGTCTTCCCACGCTCTACATGCAGTTTTCCAAGCAGACCGGTTTTATTCATCATCCTGACTGGTATTACAATATTGAATACCTTGAAGAGATGAAAAGGGGGTATCCCTATAAGGAAGATCTTTTTGTTCCCGGTCATTTCGAAATTAAGCTCAAAAATGATGAAAGCATTATTTTTTCAGCAAGCACAAAAGAGGTGGCTCCTTCAGGGTTGAAGCAAAAATATAATGGGGAAAGAAAAAGTCGTTTGCCCAGAAACAGTTTCAGAAATTGTTTGTTAAACGCTGCAGAACAATTAATAGTTAAAAAAGAGCGATCTGCTGAAATCATTGCCGGATTGCCCTGGTTTGGAGCCTGTAGCAGGGATACTTTCATTTCTTTACCTGGGCTTTTGCTTACTACGGGGAATTATAAACTTGCGGAGATGGTTCTGGAAACCATGGCCCGAAAGCTCAAACAGGGCTTATTCCCGGTTAAGGAGGATAAAAGGAATCCAAAATATAATTCTTCGGATTCTTCCTTATGGTTCATTTGGTCTTTGCAACAGCTGGAAAAATATATTGATATTGATATTTGGGAAAAATTTGGCAAAAAGATCAAGGCCATTTTAAATGCCTACAGAAAGGGAACCTTATTCAATATCCATATGCTTGAGAATGGCTTAATATGGGCCGGACAGGAGAATGTTCCTCTTACCTGGATGGATGCAGTAACTTCTGGCGGACCTGTTACCCGAAGAGCAGGTATGGCTGTCGAGGTCAACGCACTTTGGTACAATGCCGTAAAAAGCAGCATTAAATGGGCAGCCAGGCATGAAGATAAAGCCTTTACTTCTGTTTGGTCTGAGATGCCTGAAAAGATTAAGCAGGCTTTTACTGAAAATTTTTGGGATGATAGTCAGGGATATTTAGCAGATGTTGTAGATGGAGAATATAAAGATTTCAGTGTAAGACCCAATATGGTTCTAGCAGCAGCCATGGATTATGGTATGTTAACCACGGAAATGAAAAACTCACTGCTCAAAGTTGTAGAAAAAGAATTGCTTACACCCAGGGGGCTAAGGTCTTTGTCGCCCAAGAATCCTAAATATAAGGGTCATTACAGCGGAGACCAGGAAGAAAGAGATGCAGCCTATCATCAGGGTACTGTGTGGCCGTGGCTTTTGGAACATTTTTTTAGGGCCTACCTCGATGTTCACAAACAATCGGGTTTGAGTCTTGTTAAAAGAATCTTTTTTGGTTTTGAAGCAGAGATGGTGCAACATGGTATCGGTTCAATTTCTGAAGTATATGATGGTGATCCTCCACATAAACCCGGGGGTGCGATTTCACAAGCCTGGAGCGTGGCTGCTCTGCTGAGAACAGGCGAAATGATTGAAAAATTTTCCAAGTAGGTATATAATAAGAAATTACGTCACTAACAGGAAATATAATATGAGGGTTTTAATGTTTGGTTGGGAGTTTCCCCCCCATATTTCCGGAGGATTAGGCACGGCATCTTTCGGACTGACCAGGGGCTTATCGAAGATCCCTGAGCTCGATATACGTTTTGTGGTTCCCAAAGTATATGGGGATGAAGAGGAAAGTAAAATGGAAATTATTGGGGCCAATCAGGTTGAGATAAGCCGTAGGCTCATCAATTATGAAGGTTTTCTGAAGGATATAGAATACCTGGAAGTAAATTCCCTGTTAATTCCCTATACCGATCCGGAGGAATACGAAAAAAAGATCCGGGAAGCAAAATATGAGGGAAAGACATTTATTCATACCAGCTTCAGAGGGAAAATAGAATTTACGGGTAAATATGGAGATAATTTATTTCAGGAAATTGCTAATTATGCCATTGTAGCTTCAGTGCTCGGCGAAAGTGATGATTTTGAACTTATTCATACACATGACTGGCTTACTTATCCAGCGGGTATGGCCGCAAAAAAGGTTAGTGGAAAACCGCTTATCATTCATGTACATGCAACGGACTTTGATAGAAGCGGAGGTAGTGTAAATCCAGGTGTTTTTGACATTGAAAAGAGGGGTATGGAGGCGGCAGATAAGATTATTGCTGTTTCCAATTTTACTCGTAACACCATTATTGAAAAATATGGAATTGATCCTTCAAAGGTTGTCACTGTGCATAATGCCGTTGAACCTATTGATCATTCCACCGATCATTTCTCCGCTAAGGCTATAGATGATAAAATTGTCACTTTCCTTGGTAGGGTTACCATGCAAAAGGGGCCTGAATATTTTATTGAAGCAGCTCATAAAGTTCTTCAAAAGATGAGCAATGTTCGTTTTGTTATGGCCGGATCGGGTGAATTGCTGCATAAGATGGTTTCCAGGGCAGCCAGTTTGCGGATAGCCGATAGGTTTCACTTTACCGGTTTTCTGAAGGGAAGTGAGGTTCACCGAATGTTCGCACTTAGTGATGTATATGTTATGCCTTCCGTTTCAGAACCCTTTGGTATATCTCCTCTGGAAGCGATGCAGTCGAATGTCCCAACCATCATTTCCAATCAATCCGGTGTTTCTGAGGTCCTTGTGCATGCATTAAAAGTGAATTTTTGGGATGTCGATGCCCTTGCGGATGCTATCTACGCAATTTTAAACTATGAAGCATTATCAGAAATGTTTAAAAAATACGGAAAACAAGAGGTTGAAAACCTGAAATGGGAAAATTCAGCCCTCGAGGTAAATAAAGTTTATCATTCAGTAATTTAAATCAGTGCTTTAGAAAATGAGAACTATTTGTTTGTATTTTCAGGTTCATCAGCCATTTAGATTCAGAAGATATCGGTTTTTTGAAATCGGGAATGAGCATTATTATTATGATGATTACCTGAATGAAACCATCACCCGAAAGGTATCCGAAAAGTCTTATCTTCCAGCTAATGCGATTATCCTTGATCTTTTGAAAAAACATAAAGGCAAGTTTAAACTTGCTTATTCCATCTCCGGAATTGCGCTTGAGCAATTTGAATTGTATGCGCCGGAAGTAATCAAATCTTTCAGGAAACTTGCGGATACCGGTTATGTGGAGTTTCTTGCCGAAACCTATGCGCATTCCCTTGTTGCTTTCAAAAGCCGAGAAGAATTTGAAAAACAAACCCTACAACATAAAGCAAAAATTAAGGAACTTTTTGGAAAAGAACCCGCTGTATTCCGGAATACGGAGCTGATTTATAGTGACGATATAGCCAAGATGGTTTTCGATATGGGTTTTCCCGGTATGCTCACAGAAGGCGCCAAACACATATTAGGGTGGAGGAGCCCGAATTACCTTTACCATAGTCGAGAGAACTCAGAGTTTAAACTTTTGCTAAAGAATTTCAAGCTTTCAGATGATATTGCGTTTCGTTTTTCTAATAAGTCCTGGCCGGAATATCCGGTTACGACAGAAAAATATGCCGAATGGTTAAATAATATTCCTAAAGAAGAGCAGGTCGTTAATCTTTTCATGGACTATGAAACTTTTGGTGAGCACCAATGGGCAGATACCGGTATTTTTGAATTTTTAAAAGCTTTGCCCACCACGGTATTTAAAAAAACGGACTTCAGTTTTAGCAATCCTTCAGAGATCATTAATAACTCAAAGCCTGTAGGACCCATTGAAGTTCCCTATCCCATTTCCTGGGCTGATGAAGAAAGGGATGTTACCGCATGGCTGGGAAATCCTTTGCAGGAACAGGCTTTTAACAAACTCTATTCGCTTTTAGAGAAGATGAAAAAAATCGAGGACCCTAAACTGATAAAGGATTTTAATTTTTTACAGGTAAGTGATCATTTTTATTATATGGCCACCAAATTCCTGTCGGATGGTGAAGTTCATTCTTATTTTAACCCTTATGATTCTCCCTATGAAGCTTTTATCAATTATATGAACGTGTTGAGCGATTTTGAAATCAGGGTGAATGCCCTTGTAGAGGAAAGGCCGGGGAATGAAGAACTGGTGCGTTTGAGTAAAATTATTGAAGAGAAAAATGAGCTTATCAGGAAGTATGAAGATATGTTGTTAAGCGATTCATTGACGGATACCCCCCAGGCCAAGGCATCCGTAATGAAGCAAAAGGCAAAGGTCCTTGGTGGGGGGGGTGAAAAATCCCTGACCCCGTCCAGTAGTAAACCCGGAACAACTAAAAAAAAGACGCCTTCCGTGAAATCGGGATCAACTAAAAAAGCCGGAGTAACTAAGAAAATTTCCACAACCAGAAAAAAATCAACCAAAGCAACGGAAACAAAAAAGACCCCTCCGGATAAACCCGGCAGTAAAAAGCGAGGAAGACCTCCAAAATCAGGATCAACAGAAAAAAAATAGGACGAACCGAATACGATTCAAAACAGATCTTTGTGTGTTTTGAATTTGAATGGAGATTTTAGGATAAATAAATACATACAAAAAACATCATTGATCAGATGAGTAAAAAATTGAATAAGCCAGATTTTATTTTTGAGGTCAGCTGGGAAGTCTGTAATAAGATCGGAAGCATTCATACTGTGATTTCCTCAAAGTCGGTAATAGAACAGAAAGAATTCGGAGATAAATACATTCTCATCGGACCTGATGTGTGGCGCGAGAATAAAGAGCATCCTGAGTTTGAAGAAGATAATAATATTTTAACAGGCTGGAAACAACGGGCACGCTCTGAAGGCCTCCGCATAAGGGTGGGGCGTTGGAAGATAACCGGAAGCCCCCTGGTAATACTTGTAGATTTCACCACCTATTTCCATAAAAAGGATGAAATTTTCAGTTATTTCTGGGATCTTTATAGACTGGACTCCATTAGCGGACAATGGGATTATATTGAACCTACTCTATTTGGCTATGCCTCAGGTCTGGTGATAGAGAGCTATGTGAAATATTACCTGACCTTAAACGACAGGGTGGTAGCTCAGTTTCATGATTGGATGACTGGTGCCGGTTTGCTTCATCTTAAAAAACAACTACCGCAGGTAGGAACCATTTTTACTACGCATTCAACAGTTCTGGGAAGGACCATTGCAGAAAATAACCAACCTTTATATTCCAAATTAACCGAGTATAAACCTGATCAAAAAGCTGCCGAATTTCAGGTTGTTTCCAAGCAATCGATGGAGAAGACCTGTGCACAGAATGCTGATACTTTTACAACTGTAAGTGATCTGACATCTAAAGAGTGTATGTACTTTCTTGGTAAGGAAGTGGATCTTATCACTCCGGATGGATTTGAGGATTCATTTGTGCCACTATCAGATTTTGATGCCATCAGAAAAGAATCCAGAGAATTACTGTTAAGAATTGGTTCTGCAGTTATTGAACATGATCTTCCGGAAAATATGTTCCTTGTGGCTACTTCCGGGAAGTATGAATATAAAAACAAAGGCATAGATCTTTTTATTGAAGCCCTGGGCAACTTAAACAAGAATGGAGATCTCTCCAAAACAATACTTGCTTATATTTTTGTACCTGCAAATCATTATGGACCACGGAAAGATCTTCTTCAAAAATTAAACAACAATGCTTTTCATCATACAGGGGATAAACACTTTACACATAATTTACATTACACAGAACATGATCCTATCCTGAATAAAATCAAGGCTTCCGGCTTAGAAAATCATCCTGAGGATAAAGTGAAAATAATTTTTTCACCGGTAGATCTTAATGGGAATGATGGGGTTTTCAACAAATTTTATTACGATCTTATGATGGGTTTTGATCAAACTATATATCCTTCCTATTACGAACCCTGGGGGCATGCATCTGTTGAGAGCCTGGCACTGAATATTCCTACCATCGCTACAACTTTATCCGGTTTTGGTCTTTGGATTAAAGATAAGGTAAAGGAGCCTGATCATGGTCTTTTTGTTTTGAACCGAAATGACAGCAATGAAAGTGAAGTAGTGGATGGTATTGTCGGTGCTGTTAAAAGGGTACAATCCCTAAATGACGAACAATTAAAAAATGCCCGGGAAAAAGCTTTTGAGATTTCCCGTATCACATTGTGGTCAAATTTGATTGATAATTATAAAGAGGCTTATTCGTTGGCACTTGATAAAGTAGTAACCAGGGTTGATAGTTTTGTAGAGACAGAAAGAGTAGAGGAGCTTCCTGAAGTAGATCTCAGTCTCGGAAGAACCCCAAGCTGGAAAAAGGTGATTGTACTTCAAACCCTACCAGAAAAACTAAAAGCTCTCAAGGAGCTGAGCAGAAATCTGTGGTGGAGCTGGAATTATGATGCGATTAATCTTTTTGCTTCTATAGATAAAGATCTTTGGCTGAAATATAATAAGAATCCCATTGACCTATTGGACCGAATTTCCTTTGAGAAATTATCTGATCTGGAGAAAAATGATGAATTTCTTGAAAGAATGAATGCCGTCTATACCCGCTTCAAAAAGTATATGAATTCGGCCAAGTTCAGTAAACCCGAAATTGCGTATTTCAGTATGGAATACGGATTAGAACATTCTCTTAAGATTTATTCAGGAGGTTTGGGTTTACTGGCCGGAGATTATCTCAAAGAAGCAAGTGATTTTAATTTTAATCTCATTGGTGTTGGACTCCTCTACCGTTACGGATATTTTAAACAGGAATTTTCCCCTGAAGGAGATCAGATCTCATTGAATGAACCCCTGCAATTTTCAAAACTTCCTGTTTCTCCGGTTCAGGATGAAAATGGAAATTGGAAACAGATAAAGATCGTTCTTCCCGGAAGAGATTTAAAGGCTCGTATATGGAGGGTAGATGTAGGAAGGGTTAAGCTATTCTTGCTTGATACAGATTTTGAAGAAAATATGGATCAGGACCGGAGTATTACCCATCAACTCTATGGAGGTGATAATGAAAACAGGTTTAAGCAGGAACTTTTGCTTGGCATTGGCGGAATCAGGGCCTTGCGAATATTGGGATATAATCCGGATCTTTACCACTGTAATGAAGGGCATGCCGCTTTTACCGGTTTGGAGCGCCTCAGAGAGTATATTCAGGAAAAAAGTTTAACCTATCCCGAAGCACTTGAAATTGTAAGATCTACTTCACTTTTTACTACCCATACTCCTGTTCCCGCCGGACATGATTATTTTAATGAAGATATGATGCGAACTTATATCGCTCATTATCCCAGCAGACTGAAAATTGACTGGAATCAACTGATGAATCTGGGAAAAATGCATCCTAATACCCCCTCTGAGCGCTTTTCCATGAGTTGCCTTGCAGTTAATCTTTCAGATAAGGTTAATGGAGTAAGCCAAATCCACGGTGAGGTAAGCAGACAAATGTTTGCCGATATGTGGAAAGGCTATTTGCCTGATGAGATACCCATAGGGTATGTAACAAATGGAGTGCATGTGCCTACCTGGATATCGGAAAAGTGGAAAGAGTTTTATGAAGAACATCTTGAGCCTGATTTTCTGAATAAGCAGGAAGACAGACAAATGTGGAAGAAAATAGGTGATGTAGATCAGTCTGTAATATGGAATATTCGAAACAAGGAAAGAGGGGATCTGATCAGGTACCTGAAAAATTTGTTTAAGGATGTTTCAGCCAATAATACTCAGAATCCCAAGATGCTTATGGAAATTGAAGAGAAACTCAACCCGGGTGCATTAACCATTGGTTTTGCCAGGCGGTTTGCCACTTATAAGCGGGCCCATTTGTTATTCCGGGATCTGGACCGGTTGGCTTCTATTGTGAATAATCCCTTTATGCCGGTTCAATTTCTTTTCGCAGGAAAAGCCCATCCAAGGGATAAGGCCGGACAGGATTTGATTAAGTTCATTATCGATATTTCCCGTCAGGAAAGGTTTAGAGGAAAGATTGTATTCATTGAAAATTATGAGATAGATTTGGCAAAAAAGCTCATTCATGGTGTAGATGTATGGTTGAATACCCCTACCCGTCCACTCGAAGCCTCCGGAACCAGTGGTGAAAAGGTAGTCATGAATGGGGGTTTACACTTTAGTGTGCTCGATGGTTGGTGGGCTGAAGGTTACAAGCCCGGAGCAGGATGGGCACTTCAAAAGGATAAGATCTATGATGATCAGGATCTGCAAGATCAGTTTGACGCCCAAACCATATATACACTCCTGGAAAATGAAATCATTCCGCTATTCTTTAAAAGGAATGAAAAAGGAATACCTATGGCCTGGGTGGATATGATCCAAAAATCCATTGCGGAAGTAGCTCCTCAATTCACCATGAATCGTATGCTGAGGGATTATATTGACCGTTTTTACAAGGCCCTTTATGATCGTAGCAACCGGCTCATGGAAGATGATTACGACAGATTGTCACGGGTAGCTGCTTGGAAAAGGAAAATCCTGAAAGCATGGGATGAGATAGAAGTTCTTGATATCAAATATCCCGATGTGGATATGAAAAATATCGAAATAGGAAAACGGTATTCAAGTGAGGTCATTGTTGATCTTAAGACTCTTGAATCGCATGAGATTGGGGTAGAATTCATTGTGGGCGAACAAAATGAAATCGATGGTTCCATGAGCATTATCAGTACCGGAGATTACCGTATTGTAAAAACCGAAGGCCCGCGGATTCATTATAAAATTGATATTGCTCCACCAAAACCCGGCATTTTTGACTATGGAATTCGTATGTATCCGAAAAATCCGATTTGCGAGTGCAGGGATATGTTTATTGTACGCTGGTTAAGTTAATGTACAGCAGGTATTTTTAATTTTTCCATTACAATGGCTGCTCTAGAAGGAAGATAGATTTTAAGTAGTTGATTCGGTGCAACTTTCTTTTCAGGAATTGTGCGGTATTCCAGGAGTGTATCCATTCTTTCAAAGCCTCCGAAAGTTTCTGAGTCGGTGGAAAGAATAATTTTGTATTTGCCTGCCGGGCAAGCAATCCCATAATCGGGG
>CAZQOV010000044.1:0-20124 GCA_964595055.1 uncultured Bacteroidaceae bacterium
TTCCTGCTCAAACGAATATAATCAATTCTTAAATATCTATCAAACAATAGATTAAAGCATTTTTTAACGTATTCGTGTATTTATTTTTTGATAAAATATCGAGAGAAGATGTATCTTTACTATGAAAGAACCTCTAAAATTTGCTTGATGAAAGATCCTGTATTTATGACCAACGGGAGGGAAAACTTGATAAAAAAAAGGCCGTTTCACATACAGAAACGACCTTCTCTTTTCATAGATAGTTAGGGTTTATAGCGATTTTATTTCGGAAACAAGTTTTTGCAGGGAATCTTTTGCATTGCCGAAAAGCATCCGGGTTTTATCATCATAAAACAGGTAATTCTCGATGGCGGCATAGCCTTTACCCATTCCCCGCTTCATCACAATGATATTCTTTGCTTCATGCACTTTGATGATGGGCATTCCATAAATCGGACTACTGGTATCATCAAGAGCAGCAGGGTTTACCACATCATTGGCACCAATAACCACAGCCACATCCACATTAGCCATATCGGGATTGATATCATCCATTTCCAGCAATTTATCATAGGGTACATCGGCTTCTGCAAGCAGAACATTCATATGACCAGGCATTCGTCCGGCAACCGGATGAATGGCATATTTCACCTCCACCCCATTTTCTTCAAGCAAGGATTCAAGTTCATGACATATATGTTGAGCCTGGGCAACCGCGAGACCATACCCGGGTACAATTACAACTTTGCCTGAATAACTGAGAAGCACACTGGCATCCGGAACAGAGATCTCCTTAATTATCCCCACTTCTCTGTCGGCCGCAGCTCCACCTCCACCAAAGGCTCCTACAATAACATTGATAAGAGATCGGTTCATGGCTCTGCACATCAGAAGGGTCAGAATACTTCCTGCCGCTCCTACGAAAATACCTCCGAGTTTCATGGCCTCGTTGCCATATATGAAGCCAGCCATGGCGGCAGCAATACCGGTAAAGGAATTCAATAAGGAGATCACTACAGGCATATCAGCACCTCCAATAGGCATAACGAATGTCACTCCATAAATCAAACTGAGGGCAAGCAAACCATAAACCAAATAAAGTTTAATATCGGCCGGGACATTGCCTACGAGAATAAATACTACCAGAAATATTATAGCAGCCAGTAAGAAGAGGTTCAGCCAGGTCATAAAACTGGCAAAAATATCTTTCACTTTGCCATCCAGTTTGCCGTAAGCGATCATACTACCGCTAAAGGCAATACTTCCGATAACCAAACCAAGAAGTGTGACAAGGATGGCATTGTTATCAGGCTTTGAGTATTCTATTAATGCGACCAATGCCGAAGCAGCACCTCCGGTAGCATTAAAGAAAGACACGAGTTGCGGCATTGCCGTCATCTTGACCTTTCTTGCGATAACAGAACCAATTAATGCACCGACAATGATGGTGCCGATTATTATCAAAGCATTGGTGGAGGAGATGGATTCTCCGTCTTCTTTATGTAAAATCAGTGTCGTTACCATGGCAAGCAACATACCGGAAGCAGCCCATAAGTTACCTCGCCTGGCCGAATCGGGATGGGATTGAAGTTTCAGTCCGATAACGAACATAATTGCAGCCAGCAAATAACTGTATTCCAAAATAAACTGACCTGTTGAAGGAGCAGAAAGTAATAGTGAATTTATCATGATCTGTTTTTTTCTTCTGAATATTGATGATTATTGACTTATATTAACAGTAAGAATTCCCGGTAAGTTAAATCATTTCTTTTTCTTCTTTTTAAACATTTCCAGCATCCGGTCGGTAACAACAAATCCTCCGGCCACATTCAATGTCCCAAACAAAAGTGCGAATATACCAAGAATCCATTCAAAAGTTGTACTGGCATGTCCTACCAGGATAATACCTCCGATAATGATTACTCCACTGATCGCGTTAGCTCCGGACATCAATGGGGTATGAAGAACAGAAGGCACATTGGATATCACTTCAATTCCAAGGAAAACAGACAGAACAACAATAAATATTGCTTCCCGGTTATCCCATAAAAAATTCATAAAGTTTTCCATATTCTTGTGGATTTATTTAGCTTTTTCTTTTACTTTTTCATTAACGATTTCATTATCGCGGGTAAGGCATGTGCCCTGAATAATCTCATCTTCATAATCTACACTTAGTACTCCTTCTTCATTAATTATGAGGTTGAGTAAATTCAAAACATTTTTTCCAAACATCCGGCTTGCATCGGTGGGCATATCCGATGGAAAGTCTGATTTACCCAATATTCTCACCTGGTTATGCTCATAGAGTTCACCATCTTTTGTGAGTGCACAATTACCTCCTGTAGAAGCTGCCAGGTCAATAATTACAGCACCAGGCTTCATTTGTTCAACGGTATCTTTCTTTATTAAGACAGGTGCCTTTTTTCCGAATATCTGAGCGGTACAAATAACGATGTCAGACTTCACACTGTGATCATGGATCGCCTGTTGTTGCTTCTTTTTAAATTCTTCTGTTTGCTCCACGGCATATCCTCCGGCAGCAGCATCATCTTTTGCCCCTTCAACTTCAACGAATTTACCACCCAGACTCAACACTTCTTCCTTAACTGCGGCACGAACATCAAAAACTTCAACAACTGCACCCAGCTTCTTCGCTGTGGCTACGGCCTGCAAACCGGCAACTCCAGCCCCTAAAATAAGAACCCTGGAAGGTTTTATGGTTCCCGCTGCCGACATAAACATGGGTAAAAACCTACCGGATAAATTTGCTGCTGTCAGTACAGCCTTATATCCTGCCACGGTAGCCTGAGAGGAGAGAATATCCATAGCCTGGCCACGGGTAGATCTGGGGATGAGATCCATACTAAAGGTCAATATCCCCTTTTGCGCAATTTCTTTGATAAGGTCGATGTTAAAAAATGGGTTAAAGACGGCGATAAGGATCTGTTCTTTTTTAAGTTTTTTAAGCTCAGCATTTTTCAAAGGATGAATACTCAAGAGTATGTCTGACTGGTCAAAAACATTTTCGCGGGTTTCAGATTTAGCTCCCACATCGTTATAATCCTCATCAGAAGCATAGGCATTTGTTCCGGCTCCTTTTTCTACCAGGACTTCTATTTGTTTTTCCATCAGGGCAGAAACCGTTTCAGGTAGCATAACTACCCTGTTTTCTCCCGGGGGTTCTTTGAGAATTCCAATTTTCATGGTTTATGTTATTAATGTTGAAATTATGTTCAGGGATGACAAAGATAAGATATTACCAGTAAGTAAAAAGAAAGTTAGGGGATTTTCAATGAGAAATATAAGCTTCATCCGGGTTATATTTATCAAAATTTGTCGCGATAATAGAAAAAAAATATTTAAACAAAAAGTTTGTTCAAGATGTTTAAAAACCTGAATTGAAGTATTCTTTAACATCCCCGGGGGTTTTTTACTAATGTTTCAGTTGAATACTGAAAAGTTTTTTACTTTTGAATTGTTTTTACCTTCAAATGCTAAACTATGGATGATCTGTCATTTTTGGGAAGTGGAGATCCTGAGGCCATCAATAATTTATATGAAATTTATAAAAAGGACCCCTCATCGCTGGATCCCACCTGGAAAAATTTTTTTGAAGGTTTCGAATTTGCCACCCGAAATTACAATTTTGAAGAGCCTGGATCTGAGATTGTGGATAAAGAATTCAAAGTTATTAACTACATTGAGGCTTTTCGCAAGCGCGGCCATCTTTTCACAGAAACCAATCCGGTACGAACGCGAAGAAAATATTTTCCTACTTTGGATTTGGAAAACTACGGGCTTTCGGAGGATGATCTTGAAACGGAATTTTTTGCCGGTAAGCAAATTGGGATTGGGAAAGCCAAATTGAAAGACATTGTTGACTATTTAACCCAAACGTATCGTGCATCAATTGGCTCCGAATTTATGTTCATTAGACATCCGGAAAAAATTGAATGGTTAACCAATAGAATAGAAAATAACCGGAACCGGACCGATTTTTCCAATGAGGAAAAAAAGGAAATGTTCATACACCTTAAGCATGCTGTAGGTTTCGAGAATTTCATACACAAAAAATTCACCGGCCAAAAACGATTTTCCATTGAGGGAGCAGAAACACTGATCCCTGCTCTTCGTGCAGCAATTGATCATGGAGCTGACCTGGGAATACAGGAGTTTTCCATTAGCATGGCACACCGTGGCCGGTTAAATGTACTGGCAAATGTATTACAAAAACCGTATGAAAGGATTTTCAAGGAGTTTGAGGGGGAAGAATATGAGGAAGGGATTGCTCTCGGAGATGTAAAATATCATCTTGGATACGGAAATACCGTCAGCACCAGCAACGGTAAAAAAGTTATCCTGAACCTGGCTCCCAATCCTTCACATTTGGAATCGGCCACACCTGTCATACAGGGGATCGCCAGATCACGGATAAACCATTACTACAATGGTGATTACAAAAAGCTCGCGCCGGTCATTATTCACGGAGACGCTGCCATTGCCGGACAGGGCGTGGTCTATGAAGTCGTACAAATGTCCGACCTCAATGGATACAAAACCGGAGGCACACTTCACCTTGTGATCAATAATCAGGTAGGTTTCACCACAAGTTATCTTGATGCAAGATCAAGCACCTATTGCACCGATATAGGAAAAGTTACCAAATCACCCATATTTCATGTAAACGGAGATGATGTAGAAGCCCTGGTGCATACCATAAGGATTGCAATGGAGTACCGGCAGACTTTTCATACCGATGTCTTCATTGATATACTTTCATACCGGAAATACGGGCATAATGAAGGAGATGAACCCAGGTTCACACAACCCATTCTTTATAAGACCATAGCAAACCATCCTAACCCAAGGGATATTTACGCGAAAAAACTGATCGAACAAGGCATTTATTCCGAGAAGGATATCGGGGAAATTCAGAAGGAATATGATAACATTCTTGAAATCAAACTGGAAATGGCCCGGCAACTTAAAAAAGTCGTGATCCAACAATTCCTTCACGAAGAATGGAAAGGCCTCAGCTATCCTGAGCTGGGATTTTTCAGCCAGAATGTAAAAACCGGAATAGCTGTGGAAAAGTTAAAAGATCTTGCGATTAAGATCAACACACTGCCTGAGGAGTATAGATTTTTCAGAAAGACCGGCAAGCTGTTGAAAGACCGGATAACTATGGCCAAATCGGGACAAATTGACTGGGCACTCGGAGAATTGCTGGCCTATGCTACACTGCTTACTGAGGGTCATAATGTGAGGATAAGCGGACAGGACAGTGTAAGAGGCACATTTGCTCACCGGCATGCAGCAATGGTTATTGAAGATACTGACCAGAATTATCTCCCAATGCAACATATTTCTGAAAACCAGGGAAATTTTGATATTTACAACTCTCCCCTCAATGAATATGGTGTTCTGGGATTTGAATACGGATATGCCATTGCAAGCCCTCATGATCTTACAGTATGGGAAGCACAGTTTGGCGATTTCATTAATGTTGCCCAGGTAATCATTGATCAATATATCAGTTCGGCAGAAGAAAAATGGGGAGTGATGAATGGTCTGGTGCTTTATCTTCCTCATGGTTTTGAAGGACAGGGACCGGAACATTCCAGTGCACGAATTGAGCGTTTTCTTTCCATTGCAGCAAACGGAAATATGCAGGTTGTGAACCCAACAACACCTGCTAACCTGTTTCATCTTCTTCGATTGCAATTAAAAAGAAATTTCAGGGTTCCCATAGTTATTTTTACCCCGAAAAGCCTTTTACGGCATCCCGAATGTCGCTCAACCCTGGAGGACCTTGAGCGTAAGACATTCGAACCGGTGATAGATGATAATTATGTAGACAAGGAGGAAGTAAGAAGAATCGTTTTTTGTACCGGCAAAATCTATTATGATCTGCTTAAAAGAAAAAAAGAGCTTGATGCCAGGGATATTGCGCTTGTAAGAATTGAACAACTTCATCCCTTTCCCTATTCGGAAATAGTAACCATCATTAAAAAATACAAAAATACCCTGCTAAAGCTCTGGGTTCAGGAAGAACCTGAAAACATGGGGGCATGGTATTACATTCAGAATCTGATGAAAGACCAGCACCTTGTTCATGTAAGTCGCGAACCTAGTGGAAGTCCTGCCACAGGACTTTATAAAATTCATGAAATTCAGCAGAAAGAAATCGTCGATAAAGTATTTCGTCGATGTGATTGTGAACTTAAAAATAAATATTGCGGACTGCAATGCGTGGTGGGCAGTTCAAGAAAAGAAATATTGAAACAGCACTACTATTTCGAGAAGTAATATAATACAGTGAATATTTATGGCTACAGAAGTAAAAATACCCAGTCCGGGGGAATCCATCTCAGAAGTAGAAATTGCTTCATGGTTTGTAAAAACAGGCGATTATGTGGAGAAAGATCAGGAACTTGGAGAAATAGAATCTGAGAAGGCTACGCTTCCACTCATTGCTGAAGATTCCGGACAAATAGAAATACTTAAAGAGGAAGGGGAAACTGTTGCAGTAGGAACCATAGTTTGTAAAATCGAGCCCTCAAAATCCGGAAAGAAAAAAGAGGCCCAATCCGGAACAGAAGAAAAAACATCAGAAAAAGAAAAGAAAGAAGCGGAATCAGAGCCCAAACTTAAAAAAGAGGAAAAAACGGTGGAAGCTGCTGAAGCAGGAAAAGAAAAAAGTGATGAGAAAGAAAAGCCCTCCAAAGAGATCTCTGAGACAGGAGAAAAACCAGATAATTCAAAGCTGAAAATTACCCCTCTTGCCAGAAAAATGATGGATGAAAATGAACTGCAGCTTGAGGACATTCTCCAGGGGCTGAAAAAAATAACCTCCAGGGAGGTAAAGCTTGCCAGAGACTTTGAATTCTCGCAACCCTCCGGCTTTTCTCAAAAAAAAGAAGCAAAGCGTGAAGAACAAAGAGAAAAAATGAGCAATCTGAGAAAAAAACTCAGTAAAAGACTGGTAGCCGTTAAGAACGAAACGGCAATGCTGACAACTTTCAATGAGGCGGACATGTCGGAGATTATGAGGTTACGAAAAAAATATCAGTCTCAATTCATTGAAATACATAATGTTAAGCTTGGTTTTATGTCCTTTTTCACCAAGGCGGTTACCGAAGCCCTGAAAGTATTCCCGCTGGTAAACAGTCGCATTGAGGATGATGAAATCATTACTCCCGGATATTATGACATCGGCATTGCTGTGCAAACAGAAAAAGGATGGATGGTTCCGGTTCTTAGAAATACGGAAACCATGTCTCTGGCTGCCATCGAAAACAAAATCAATGAGCTTGCAACAAAAGCAAGAAAAAACAGGATCAGCATTGAGGATATGGCGGGAGGCACATTTACCATTACCAACGGAGGTATATTTGGGTCTATGTTATCCACCCCAATACTTAATCCCCCTCAGTCGGCTATTCTTGGCATGCATAATATCATTGAACGTCCGGTAGCCATTAAGGGCAATATTGAGATAAGGCCCATGATGTATCTGGCTCTGTCATATGATCACCGGATTATTGATGGTCGGGAATCCGTCAGCTTTCTGGCAAAAGTTAAGGAATTCATTGAGCATCCTGAAACCATGCTATTTGGGGGTCAAAATCCGGAAAAACTGCTTCTCGAGCTGTAAAAATGTACAAAACCGATTTCCATATCCATACCAAAGGAAGAAAAAAAGAGAAATATTCACTTGATCAATATTTTTCACCGGAAATATTTGCCTTCCATAAATCTCTTCCGGGTTATACTGCAACCCCACTCATTGACCTGAAACTTAAAAATACCGGAGTAAATATCCTGCTTAAAGACGAGTCTCAACGTTTTAGCATGGGAGCCTTCAAATCATTGGGAGCTTCCTGGGCAATAGCCAATCATTTGAAACAGAATAAAGGAAACTTTACTTTTTGCTCTGCAACCGACGGAAATCATGGCAGAGCCGTAGCATGGAGTGCAAGGATATTCGGACACAGGGCTGAAATCTATATGCCCTCATCCACTGTTACTTCGAGGATCAGATCAATTGAGAAGGAAGGGGCCAGAGTTATTGTTGTGGACGGAGATTATGATGAAGCGGTAAATACGGCAAGAAATGCATCAAAAAATGAAAACTATGTACTCATTCAGGATACCAGTTGGAAGGATTATAAACATTACCCGAATCTTATTTCTGCCGGGTATTCTACCATACTTAAAGAAATTGAAGAACAGCTCAGAAGACCGGAAGACTTTCCCGAAATAGTTATCCTTCAATCGGGAGTTGGCAGCTGGGCAGCGTCCATCATGCTTTACATTTCCCGCTTTACAGGATTTAAAACACCCAAATTCATTATAGTTGAACCTTATGAATCAGATTGTTTACTGGAATCGGCAAAGAACTGCAAAATAAGTACCACCCGAAAAAGTCAAAATACCATAATGGCAGGGTTAAACTGCGGTACTCCCTCCCTATTGGCCTGGGAAATAATAAATGACCATGCTGACATTTTTCTTTCCATAGATGATCGCTTTATTGAAACCGCCCTAAAAGAATTACACCTCGCAGGCATTCAAAGCTGTGAATCAGGAGCTGCCGGGATGGGTGGTCTTCTGGCACTTTTAAATGAGGATCACCTGGAACCACTCAGAAAAACACTGAGCGTATCCAACACTTCAAAATTTATGATCTTTAACACCGAAGGAATCACGGATCCGGCTATGTATGCCAAAATAATAAATGAACTTGAGTAATTACCGGGAGCTGGCATTATCTAACAACCCGGTAAGCTCCTGAAGAACTTTCTCCTGTTCTTCAGTAATCTCCATGGTTTTGATCTCATCAACAATATCCATTGCCAGTGTATAATCGCCATTCATTCCATAAAGGAAGGAAGTTAAAACCAGATTGTTAAATGAGTAATTCATCTGATTCGCTTTACCCATCCAATCCAGGGCAAGTTGAATGGCTTCCGGACTTTGGTTGTATTCATTTGCAACCTCATATGCCTGATTATACAAAAAAGAATCATCTCCTTCATGCTCCTCTCTGAACTCTTTCATAACCAATTCACCAAAACGTTCCCAATTCATGGTATTGGCATAATATAATTTTCGGGTGGCAAATTCTCCCTGAGAAAGCTGAAGGCTATCCTTACCAATATAAACAGGCAAAAAATCACGGATCACCCGCTCAAGCAATTCGTTGTCCTTGTCTGAAATTGCCCTGAACATCGTGGTATTAAAAATACCGGAATAAAGTTTGTTTATTTCCTGGGTAGACCAGTCTTTTTCTATCACCTCCTTATTTTCACTTACTACCTGATACACTCTACCATCAATATCGGTAGATGAATTCATTATAATATTTTTAAAATCCGGATTTAAAATATCCTCTTCGGTTAAGGAAGGAATAACCTTAGTTGCCACCTGATTAGCTAGTTCTTTTTGCTCTGTTTTGATCAAGAGATCCTGATAATTTTTTAATTCGATAGCATTCAGATTTCCCTCATTAAAATTGTCTTTATAATAGCCTAAACGGTCAACATTTTCATTGATCGTCTTTCCAATGGATGTTAAAGTGTCTGCTTCCCTTACTCCCACAATTTTGGTAATGAGCTCTTCGTCCGGCTGTAAAAAAAACAATGTGGGATATCCACTCAGGGCAAATTTTCTGACCATTTCTGCTCCGAAGGGAGTCTCACCGTCCATTTTTAAATTTACATAATGGGCATTGTAATACTCCCCAAGACTTTTATCCGTAAAAACATTATTATCAAGATACTTACATGGTCCGCACCAGGTAGCGTAAATATCAAGAAAAACGAGTTTATCATTATTTTTTGCATCCGCCAGCGCGTTATTCCAGTCCTCTACTTTTACGATCTCCCGAAACTCAATCTGTCCGTATGCCTGATTCATCGATACGAAAATAAAGATCAGGGCAATCAATATATTTTTTTGTAATTTCATATTTAATCCTTGTTATGTTAAGCTATTTATAACTGAATTTCTATTCCTACCTTCTTATAAATACTGATGAGCTTATTTTGTTCATTTTTCCAGTTCAGTTCCCTGGCAGCAACCCTTGTATTTTCTTTCCATTTTTCCCTTGCTTCCGTGGTGCCAAGCATGTATTCGAGCGATTTTTGAATTTCTTCCCGGCTATCCGGGTCAACAATCGTTCCAACATCGTAGCCCTGCACAATTTTTCTCATTTCCGGAAATCCGGAGCACAAAACAGGAATACCACCATATATATAATCGAATATTTTGTTGGGTAGAGCATAATAATAGTTTAAATTTGTTTTTTTCTCCAGTGAGATCCCCAGTGCGGCCTGTTTTGTCAGCCATCTTAGGTTCCTGGGTCTGAGTTGTCCGACAAAAAGAACCCTGTTTTCTATCCCCAGATTTTTGGCTTTTCTTTTTAAAACATCGATAACATCGCCGTCTCCTGCTATTACAAGTTTATAGTTATTATTTTCAACCATGATTTCCAGCATCTCCTCAAGTCCGCGGTCTTTGTTAACGGATCCCTGATAAATGATGAAATCGTGCTTTGAATATTCATCAGGTATCAAAAAGGCTTCTTCATCAATATGCCCATCCGGCACATTTCGTATAACTCCAAATTCAATGCCATACTTAGCGGAGTACATTTTTGCCAGGCTATCATTTACAGTATAGGCTGCATTAACCCTTGGGACAAGCATTCTTTCCAGTCCTTTCCAGAAGTTTTTTACAAATTTTCTACCCATGAGTTCGGGAACTTCAGTAAAATACTCATGGCTATCGTAAACAAGTTTTGCCGGCCGGAATCTGGAAGCTAAAAAATTTGCCGGGAGGGTATCCAGGTCATTTGAAATATAAACCCGTGATCCTTGCCTTGTAAGCAAGAATAAAAATAAGCGGATATTAAAGGAAGCGTAAAACAAAAAACCTTTATTAAAGATAAGGCGAAATCTTTTTACCCGAATACTGCGAAATTCGCAAGGTTTGGAATTTCTGAGCCGTCTGCCTATAATTGTTACGGAATATCCGGAATCACAGATGGTTTTCGCTATCCGGTGAACTCTTTGATCGGTAACCAGATCATTAATTACACTTATGTATACTTTCTTTTTCAAAAGAATCAATTCAGGTCCGAAGATATAAAATAAACCGTATTTCCATAAAGCATTTATTGATGAAAACTTATCTTTGTGTGAACTTCTCAGTTATGACAAAACACTACAGACATTATTCCATAAAGGAACTCAATTCATTCGGCATTGATGTCAGGGCCAGGAATTACCTAAGTTTTAATTCCTTTAAAGATCTGCAGGAATATGTTCAAAAAGGAATACCGGAAGATCACCTGATCATCGGCGAAGGAAGCAACTTACTATTTCGAACTGATTACAATGGCACTCTTATCCATCCTGCAATAAAAGGTATAAACCCCATCGCTGAAGATGAGCTTTTTATAGATATAGAAGTCAGTTCCGGCGAGAATTGGGATTCATTTGTGGATTATTGTTGTCAGCATAATTATGCCGGCCTTGAAAATCTTTCGCTCATTCCGGGAGCTGTCGGCTCTGCCCCGGTCCAAAATATCGGAGCTTACGGCGTCGAGGTTAAAGACAGAATCCTGTGGGTGAAAGGAATTGATATTGATACAGGGGAATGGAAAAAAATTTTCAACAAGGAATGTAAATTTGGATACAGAACCAGTATTTTCAAACAACAGCTTCAGGGAAAATTCATCATTACCTCGGTATTGTTCAGACTGGACAAAAAACCCAGCTTCATACTTGACTATGGAAATCTTGAAGTGCTTTTCCGTCATAAGGGAAAACAAAATTTAGAAACGGTAAGGGAGTGTATCATTGAAATCAGGAGAAGTAAATTGCCTGATCATAAGGAAACCGGCAATGCAGGCAGTTTTTTTAAAAATCCTGTTCTTTCTGTGGAACATTTTTCTCTATTAAAAACAGCCTATCCGGATATTCCTAATTTTCCCGTTGAGGGTAAAATCAAAATTCCGGCTGCATGGTTGATTGAGAAAGCCGGCTGGAAGGGAGTCAGAGAGGGGCAAACCGGAACCTGGCCAAAGCAGCCTCTGGTCATTGTGAATTATGGAAATGCTACCGGAGAAGAAATCTTCACCTTTTCAGAAAAGATTCGAAAGGCAGTGAGAGACCGGTTTTCCATTGAGCTTGACAGAGAAGTCAAGGTCATTTGATTCTTAGTGGTAAGGAAAACCGTATTATTGTGTTTTTGAAAAGAAAAAGATAATGTTCCCTAATGCCTGTTATAATTTAGCTTGCTTCTTCATCCCACTTCTTAAAAGTTTGCTTTAGCAGTTCATGCCTTCATTGAGCTTACGAGGGAAAACCTGGAGGATTCAAAAATGGAAACAAGCCAGTATTTGGTTTCTTCCTGAAAAGACGATCTATGAATTCATAAGGGTTTCTTTAGCTATTCTAAGGATTTCATTAACTTCCTCCCTGGTTTCTGCTTCAGCATAAGTGCGCAGCAATGGCTCTGTTCCCGAAGGTCTTATCATTAACCATGTGGAACTATCGAAAAAATATTTATATCCATCCAGATCTTCTCTGCCAACAATTTCATACTTGCCGAAATTCTTATATTTACCCGCATGACAATTGGCCAGAACCCGGTGTTTTAGTTCCTTGTCGATTCTGAGGTCTAAACGGGCAAATTCAAATTTTCCCGTGATTTCGTAAATTTCATCCAGCAAATCACTGAGGGATTTACCACTTTCTTCCATCCACTGCCATATTAAAAGTCCCATCCAGATGCCATCCCGGTCGGGAATATGTCCCTTTACGCTAATTCCACCAGATTCCTCACCCCCTACAAGCACATCATTTTTCAGCATATGTCGGGATATTTCTTTAAACCCAATTTTCACCCGGGTAACCGGTAAACGATAATATTCGCTTAATTTTTCAATTTTAATGGTGGAAGAAAAACCGGTAACAACAATCCCTTTCTGGTTTTTATTGCCGGCAAGATAATGGATGAGCAAAAGAATAATCCGGTGAGAATCGATGTAATCCCCATTTTCATTAATAAGCGCAATCCGGTCTGCATCTCCGTCAAGACAAATACCAAGTTTAATATTTTTGCGGTTTTTCACATATTCCTGAAATTCTGTCAAGTTTTTCTGAAGGGGTTCAGGAGAAATATGGTTAAAAGAAAAATCCTGCACATCATGAATGGATTTAATTTTTGGAAAAACCGATGGCAAAATATTTTGCCCGCTCCCGAACATGGGATCTACAGCGACCTTATGAGCAGATGATAATAAAAGGTCATAATTGAAATTGGTCTTCAGGGCGTGCAAATAAAACTCCTCAATATTCATTATGACAACCTGCTTACGTTTTATTAATTCTTCCAGTCGTATCAGGCTGATATCCATTTCATTTTCATAATTGATAAGGTTTTCAATATCCATGGCATCCTCATCGAAAACCGGTCCACCTTCAGTCGATTTTAATTTAAACCCGTTATATTCATAAGAATTATGACTGGCAGTTATCATAATTCCAAGATTACAGGAAAGCGTTTTAACAGCCATGGAAAGAACAGGAGTAGAAGTAAAGCGATCGGAAAGAAAAACTTTTATCCCTTTGGTTGCCATAACTTTAGCAACGATTTCCGCAAACATTTCACTGCCGAAACGACAATCGTAAGAAATAACGACGCAAGCCTCCCGATATTTTCTCAATAACCAGTTAGAGCAGGCAAGGCTGAGCCTTGTAAGATTATCTTCTGTAAAATCTTTGGCAATTATTGCCCGCCATCCATCAGTTCCAAACTTAATTCTCTTCATAGATCGAAATTACAATAATTGCACCACATTTATCAAAATTATTGGTATATTTTCCGTAGATTGAGTGCTTGCTGGTATAAACGTGCGTTTTTGTTATGTTGAGAGAGGGTTCTGGCAAAATTATGATACCCGGTAAAATCGGGTTTGGCACAAAAAAAGAGATAATCATGCTTTTCATATTCCAAAACGGCGTCAATTGCTGCAATGGAAGGGATGGATATGGGTCCCGGGGGTAATCCCCTGTGAAGATAGGTATTATAAGGATTATTGATGGATTTATGGACATTTAACACCCTGCGAATAGTAAAGTCCTGTAAGGAATATATTATAGTTGGATCAGACTGAAGCGGCATTCCTCTTTTCAGGCGATTCATAAAAACTCCTGCGATCTTTTTATTTTCTTCAGGATGTAAAGTTTCCTGTTCAACAATGGAAGCCAGCACCGAAACCTCTACCTTTGATAATTCCAATTCCCGGGCTTTTTTTTCACGATCCTTCGACCAGAAAGCAATATATTCCGTTTCCATTCTTTTCACAAACTGCCCGGGGGTAGTGGTCCAGTAAAACTCATACGAATTAGGGATGAACATGGACGGAAATGCCTCAGGACTAAAACCAAATTCTCTGGCGGTTTCAGGATGAGTGAGATAACGGGCAAAATCAGAAGAATCGGATTCAAATACACCAGCAGCCATACCGGCTAGTTCCGGCAGGGATCGAAGGTTATTGAACATGAAAATGAGAGGATCCTGATTGCCGGAGCGAATTTTATTTATGATCTGGTTATTGCTCATTCCCGGTTCAATTATGTATCTTCCGGGCTTAACATGATTTTTCAGGTTCTTTTTATTGGCAAGCCATTCAAAAGCTCTTTTATCACTTATGATATTCTCCTCATCGAGTCTCTGATTTAGCCAATCATAATCGGCATCTGAAGGGATATACAGTATGATCTGTTCTCCCTCTGCCACATCAACAGCCGGCAGAAAAACTGCCCTGTACATTCTGACAGCGATAATGAGAACCACAATAATTGTTGCTGGTACAAGCCAAAGGAAGGCCTGCATAAACCCCGGCTTTTTTCTGGATATCTTTCTTCTGACCATGATAAAATTTCAGTTATCCCAATATATTCATTTAATCTGAAACGCTTTCCCAATCATAATTGTTGTGCGGAAATTTTAAATAAGGGAAAAGCAACCATTCTATAAAAGTCTTCTCGTTAACCTTCAGGATAAAGGATCCAGGCTATCAAAAACCCTTAATAAAATTGACGTATTCTAAAAGATTATCTGATTACTACTTAAGCTCTGCAAGTGCCTTTTCCAGTCTGTCCATTGCCCTGGTAAGATTCTCATCAGAATTTGCATAGGATATACGGATATTATCAGGAGCTCCGAATGCTTCGCCAGGTACTGTTGCAATGTGGCCTTTTTCCAAAAGGTAAAGACAAAGGTCCATGGAATTTTCAATCTTCTCATCCCCGGTAGATTTTCCATAATAGTTACTCATGTCGGGAAAAACATAGAAAGCCCCCTCGGGGATAATACAGCTTACACCATCCATCTTCTGAAGTCTCTCAACGACCAGGTCTCTCCTCCGTACAAAAGCTTTTCTCATTTCAGAAACACAGGATTGGTCTCCTTCAAGTGCTTCAATTGCAGCCCTCTGCGCTATGGATGTGGCACCCGAGGTCATTTGTCCCTGAAGCTTATTGCAGGCCTTGGCGATCCATAAAGGAGCACCCATATATCCAATTCTCCAGCCTGTCATGGCATATCCTTTTGAAACCCCGTTTATTACAACAGTTCTTTCTTTCATTTCAGGGAATTCTGCGATACTTGTATGTTTCCCGACAAAATTGATATGCTCATAGATCTCATCAGAAAGAACTAACACGTCTGGAAAATCCTTGAGGACATCTACAAGAGCTTTTAATTCATTATAGGAATAAACACTACCTGTGGGATTTGAGGGAGTACATAACAATAAGGCTTTTGTTTTGGAAGTCAGGGCTTCCCTGAGTTGTTCAGGTGTAATTTTAAATTCACTATCTATGCCGGCTTTAATGATCACATTTTTTCCTTCCGCAATTTTCACCTGTTCAACATAACTAACCCAATACGGTGCCGGGACAATAACCTCATCTCCCGGATCAATTATACTGATCATCGCATTCGCTAAAGAATGTTTGGCTCCTGTTGAAACAACTATCTGATCGGGAGAGTACTCAAGCTTATTATCTCTTTTGAATTTATGGACTATCGCCATTCTCAATTCAGGATAGCCCGGCACAGGAGCGTAAAATGAATAATTATCATCTATAGCCTTTTTTGCAGCAGCCTTTATATGATCCGGAGTATTAAAGTCCGGCTCCCCAACACTCAGATTTATTACATCTAAACCCTTTTCTTTCATCTCCCTGCTTTTTTGATTCATCGCGATTGTTGCCGAAGGAGATAAACTTGCTAATCTTTTTGATACTTTTTCCATGAGTATTCTTAAATTTGTTTAAAAAGCATTTTTTTTGCCACAATAAGAGGTTTCAAAAATACTTTTTTTATAATAATTTGTTGGCTTTTCAAGTTCTATAGTGTAAAAAAGATATTAACATGACAGAAATACTGGAAATCCTTAAGTATATACTCCCATCGATCATTGTATTTTTCACTGCATTTTTCCTGCTCAGGATATACCTGAATAATGAAGAAAAGAAAAAGAGATTAGACTTGAGTATGAATCGCACAGATACCATCCTTCCTGTTAGGCTGCAGGCTTTTGAAAGGTTAATATTATATCTGGAAAGAATTTCGCCTGATTCTCTGGTCATGAGGTTTAAAAACCAAAAACTCAGTGTAGCCCAATTGCAAAATGAGCTAATCCAAAATGTCCGATCCGAATACGAACATAATCTTTCCCAGCAGACTTACATAAGTTCGCAAGCCTGGAAAAAAATAAAAATGGCACGAAGCGAGATCATAAAACTGATCAATACGAGTGCTGCGGAACTAAATCCAGCCGACCAGGGAATTAACCTGAGCAAGAGAATTCTGGAGAAAGCCATGAATGATAAAAATCCTCCCACCCAAGAAGCCCTGGAATTTCTGAAAAACGAAGTAAGGCAGTTATTTTAGCCCCCATTATTCTATTTTGGATATCCTGATGTGATAAAAAATCACAAAAAAGCCTCAGTGATTTCAGCAAAAGGTGAGTTTTAATGCTGAATTACCGCTGAGGCTAAAACATCTTAGATCAAAACAAAAGGCATTTATTTGATAAGATCCACCGATCGCTTGACAAAGCTTGTCAGCGCTTCTCCTTTTAGCATATTATTGGAGAGAAGGGCCAGATCGATTAATTGTTTAACCAGCTTGTTTTTGTTTCCAAAGGCTTCAATGGCTTCTTTTTTCTGGGTCTCAAGCCCGGTGATTTTTTTATCCAGCTCCTCTTTTTTATCCTTATCGGCCTGGGAAATCTCCTCTTCTTTTTTCTTTTCATTGGCCTTTTCAATCTTCTCCTTATCGGTCTTCAGCGTAGAAACTTCCTCGTTTATCTGTGAAAGCTTAGAAGAAAGTTTTTTATTCTTCTGTTCGATCAGTTTATTAACAAGAGGATGATCGGTATTAACAACCAGATTGTATGTATCGGGCATATTTCCATAAAAAGCATCGCTACCACTCAAAGCAGACATGTCTTTCATTCTTCTTAGAAACTCCGACTGGGTAACAACGATGGGATATTCATCTTCCCCAAGGGCTTCAAAATTAACCATGAAACTTCCTTTTTGAGGAACCTGACTTTCAAAGAGTATCATCATTTCACTTTTTTCTTCTGCAGAGAGATGAGATTCTTTGGCTTCATCCTTTTCTATCAGCTTGTCTATTATGTCTGCATCCACCCTTACAAATCTGGATTCCTTAAATTTTTGCTCGAGATGGTTAATGAAATGGGAATCTAACTGGCCCTCCATATGAAGCACATCATATCCCTTCGATTTGGCTTTCTCAATAAAGCTGTGTTGTTTTTCAACATCGGTGGCATATAAATAAACCAGTGTTTTATTTTTATCGGTCTGGTTTTCTTTGATCAGTTTTTCATATTCCTCAAAAGTAAAATACTTTCCATCGGTATTTTTAAACAAAGCAAACTTCTCTGCCCGTTCATAAAATTTTTCTTCACTGATCATGCCATATTGTATGAACAATTTAAGGTCATCCCATTTTTTCTCAAAGTCCTCCCGTTTTTCTTTGAATATTTCTTCAAGTCTATCCGCAACTTTCTTGGTAATATGATTTGAGATTTTCTTGACATTTGAGTCGCTTTGCAGATACGATCTGGATACGTTCAGGGGAATATCAGGAGAATCCAGAACACCATGCAAAAGTGTTAAAAACTCAGGCACAATGCCTTCCACAGAGTCGGTCACAAATACCTGGTTGCTGTAAAGCTGTATTTTATTCTTCTGGATTTCGAAATTACTTTTTATTCTTGGGAAATAAAGAATTCCGGTAAGGTTAAATGGGTAATCAACATTCAGATGAATATTAAACAAGGGAGATTCCGCAATGGGATATAATTGCCGGTAAAATTTCTCATAATCTTCCTCCTTCACTTCAGAAGGTGTCTTGGTCCATAAGGGATTTGTATCATTAATAATCCGCTTTTTCCCTGTATCCACTTCTTTTCCGTCTTTCCATTCCTTTTCATTACCAAAGGCTATTTCGACAGGAAGGAATTTACAATATTTATTCAGGATCTCATTTATGCGGTTTTCTTCAAGGAATTCTTTAGATTCCTCATCGATAAACAAGGTAACCTCAGTTCCAAAGGCTTCTTTTTCGGTTTCTTCCAGACTGTATTCCGGACTTCCGTCACAGCTCCATTTCACGGCTTTAGCTTCTTCCTTGTAGGATCTTGTAAGCACTTCCACCTTATCTGACACCATAAAAGCGGAGTAGAAACCCAGGCCAAAGTGGCCAATGATAGCATTGCTCTGGTTTTTATACTTCTCAAGAAATTCTTCTGCACTCGAGAAGGCAATTTGGTTGATGTATTTGTCCACTTCCTCTGCAGTCATTCCAATACCATGGTCAATTACTTTCAGGGTTTTGGCTTTTTTATCAAGCTTAACCTCAATTGTCTGGTCTCCGAGATCTCCCTTAAATTCGCCAAGTGAGGCAAGGGTTCTTAATTTCTGTGTAGCATCCACTGCATTTGAAATTAGCTCCCGGAGAAATATCTCATGATCGGAATAGAGAAATTTCTTGATTATCGGAAATATGTTTTCACTGGTAACATCGATTTTACCCTTATGCATGATTCATTAATTTTTATAATTAAACATTTGAGCCACGGTAATCAAAGCCTGTGCCATATAAAAAAAACTGACATAACGTCACAATGTTAATACTGACATTCAGATATAAGTGGGATTCAAATAGCCAGATCCGTATGTTTTTTAAGGCATATGAAGGGAAAGTGACCGGTAATCGGCCTGCCCGTCGAAGCACAGGCCAGCCCCATTGAAGGCCGGTAATCCCGGTGTTTAATAATTCCGGGCATCGAGGTCTTCTTCCCTGTAGAACTTCCCTTTTTTAAACTGCAGACCGTCATAGGATCCATCAGGGGCATAGAAGCGAAAATTTCCTTCAAAAAAAGGCTGATAGGGTCGCAAATGATCAAAAACGATCATATTCAGGCGTTCATCGTAATTTACCGTCATGGCAACTTCCGAAGAATATTCAAAAATGATTCTCCTAAATTCCTGTTCTTCATCAAAATATATTTCTCCCCCAAATTGAATATTATCATTTTTATCGAGGGTTAAAATCTCGATGATTTTTTTATTTGAAAATTGATCATTAAAATCAAACCCTATCAGGGCATACCATGAATTTCTTCTATGGGTAAAGGTATGAATTCCATAATAAACGGCTCCATACCATTCATTCACGGATAGGTATTTCTGTTCCGGATGCTGGATATTATCGGATTGATCGTTTAGCTCTATAACCTGGTAGACTTCGTCTCCGAGAGGAAACTTTTTATCACTATAAGCGATAAGGCCATAATACTTATATTCATTTTGATTTACCTGCAGGTACTAGGTAAATGCTTTTATCCAGTTATCACCGGAAGAAACCCTCCCAATCATACCCAGGGCATCCCACTGATAATAAAATCCATCCCAGGTGGACAATCCATCTTTTAGGCTTTGAAGAATCCAATTGTTACGCGACTCTCTCTCTCCAGACGGAGACATATCATAGATCCGTTCAAAGATTTTCAGACTATCCTGT
>CAZQOV010000045.1:0-20003 GCA_964595055.1 uncultured Bacteroidaceae bacterium
CATTATTGGGGTTGATAGATTTTATCAAAGAATAATTTATACTTTCGATAATCCCCGTCTTCTTTTAATCTGACGTAATTAAACCGGGAAATAAAGAAAACCGAGACTTTGGATGGATCAATATCCCTGAAAACCAGCTCGGAACTGTTTAAATATGTCTGAAAATATCTTTCAGTCATCTCAAGGTTCTCAAAGGCTCTAACAAGTATAAATTGTGTATTGTTTATTTCTTCTTCTTCAATATTAAGGTTCAGGCGATCGAAATTATCCAAATTAAAATTGATCAGGTTAAATTTTAACTGATTGATATCCACAGCATTTTCAACAGCCAGTCCAAAAAAGAAAAACCCTGTTGAATCTGCTGTATAAATCTCCGCTGCTTTTTCCCGGGTATCTTCAATCTCCAATTCAGGAGATTCCTGGTAGAGATGATCCATCATTGAAGTGGCATAAGCACTCTCTTCACTACCAGGATATTTGTTTATGATTCTCTCCAGTTCTTCTGTCATTACAGCCTTCCCCCCTAACCTGCCTTTCGAAATTGCACCCAGCAATTCAAATTTCGGAATCAGTTTGTGACCGGAAAATTCCTTTTGAACATATTCAAGATTTTTTATTACTGCCCTGTCATCTTTCTGATTGAATTTTTTATAGGTCTCTTCGTAAACTAAATTTACCCGGTTCTGCTGTTCTAACAATTGCTGAACATATTCCGGATTGGACAAAATCTTTGCTCTTGTTGATTCCGGAAAATTTCTCACAATAAAATTCTTATAATAATTACTTCTATCAGAATTACCCTGCAAATCATAGAGCTCATAAAGGTTATATGCGGCCAGGAGGGCATTTTCCTGATCCGGGTATCGTTCTACAACTCCTTTAAAAGATTCAATGGCCAAATCTATATCCTTTAAATCATTCCGGTATACAAGACCCATATTGTAAAGAGCCTTCTCAAGTCTTTCTTCGGATATCTGCATAGCTGAATCGGTCATGGGAATATCTTTCAGGTAAAATTCCCGGTTTTTATCGCTCAGCACTTTTTTATCCTGGGTTGTTGCGGTATCGGCTACTTCACCTTGCTCGGGCTCAGCAATTTCGCTGCCGCTCTCCTTATTCTTCCTCCTCCAATGATCCTCCAGCTTTCTGTTTCCCCATTTCATTCGAAATTCAGGCTGACCCACACTTTTGGCGTTCATGTTATAGAAATACCATTGCCCGCCCTGATTATTGCTAATCCCTCGATTATTATTTCCCATTGCCATGCCATATTCCCTGTCCAACATTTCTTCCTGCTCCCTTGTCCGTCTATCCTCTTCTTCCTTCATTACCTGTTCAATGATACCGTCTATTACCGTAAACAATTCCTCCCGGGGTAATTTTGCCAGTCGTTGCAGGCTGTCTTCCAGTTCATATACGGAGGAATGTTCCACCAGCCGATTGAGACTGGTTGCTTTTCTGGTGAGCATTTCATAATCATCATAATCCTCCTCAATATTTTGTAATGAGCTATCATAGTAAGCCTGAGAAAGTTCGTATTCCGGTATGTCATAATATATATCACCAAGAGCAATATAGGTGAGTCCTTTCTGATTTGCATTAGTAATACTCCGGGATGCACTGAGCTCAAAATTATCAATCGCTTCTTCTATTTTGTTTTCTTTTAGGGCAATATCCCCAAGGGCATAATATATCTGATCCTGATATTCAATATTTTTATCATCCTTTAACATCTTATGCAAAAGGGATCGGATTTCTTTTGCCTTTCCCGATCCAGCCTCAAATGAACCTGCCATATTTATTTTAGCATTGAAGGTCATTTCGTAAGAAGGATTCATTTTTATCACTTTCTGATAATTAGCTATCGTTTTTTCAGCATTTCCAATTTCCTGGTAGAGTTGGGCTAAAATGTACCGGTAGCGAACCCTGTAATGTTTGTCTTTAACATATTCCAAAGCCTTCCTCAGGTAGGGAACAGCCTGTTCATATTCAGCCTGCTTCAGATGAAAATCGGCGTAAGTAGTATAAAGATCAGCATGGTATTCCCTGGGCAAATTCTCTCTGTCACCCAGAGCAGAGAGTAATTGTTCTGCCTCCCGGTATTCTTCAATCTCATTATAAGCTCTGGCCATCCAAATCATAGCCTCAAACCGCGTTTCTTCTTTTGGAAAGTCATTGATCATCTTTCTTAGGGTCTCAATAGCTGTGCGAAATTCATTCTTATACACATAAGCTTTCCCCATCAGGATGTAATTATCATCAATCCATTTGTTATATTCTTTCTTATTGTAGAATTCTTTCTGTTTTTCGGTTTGAATTCCCCGCTTAAAATCAGGTTTAACCGTAATGGAATGAAGAGTAATAACCTTGGTAGCTTTTTCCAGAGCCCTGTCCATGTCGGACGCAACCGTTTGAGCAACCGAAGGATCACTAAAGTAAAAAACAGGCAATAATTTGGAATAATTATCCTCGTAGCTATCTTCTATCTTTTTTATGCCCCGGTCATAACTTTGATAACCATTAAAATAGATATTATAGTGAGAGGTTAAGTTATGATAGGCCCTTGTCATCACCGTATTCTTCTGGGTAGAACAGGCCGATAGGATAAAAATGAGGAACGGAAAATATTTTAGTATTCGGTTTTTCAATATCCTGGATCTTTTTATGCAATTATAACAAATAACTATAAAATTAACAGGATATTTTATGAAAGAGGGAATATTTTGGACCCTGATTCATTACATATTCACCGCAACAACGCCCTTAATTTCCGGTAATTCTTTTCTTATGGCTTCTTCCACACCGGCTCTGAGGGTATGAAGACTATACGGACAACCATCACAGGCCCCGGTCATCTCTACCTTGACAACCAGATCCCCGGTAATCTCTATCATTTTTATGTCTCCCCCATCAGCTTGTAAATAAGGTCTAACTTTATCAAGTGCCTTTTTTACTTTCTCTTCGTGTTCTTTCTTCACCTTATCCATTATCTTTTTTTAATGATTAATTTGAACTCTTCTGGTTGGTTCCTGCTCCGCATTTCTCTTATCCACAGCATGAATCAAATGTAAAGCCAGTTCATCAAATGCTTTGGAGGCCGGACTCTGTTCGTCAAGTACTGAGGGACGCCCTTCATCCCCGTCTTCCCGAATGCTTTGAACAAGAGGGATTTGTCCGAGAAGGTTCACCTGCATTTCTTCGGCAAGTTTTTTCACCCCCTCTTTACCAAAAATATAATATTTGTTTTCGGGCAATTCAGCCGGAGTAAACCACGACATGTTTTCAATAAGCCCCAATACAGGAACATTGATTTTTTCTCCTGTGAACATGGCTATTCCTTTTACCGCATCGGCAAGGGCTACCTGTTGTGGAGTGGAAACGATCACAGCGCCGGTCACAGCCGTCTCCTGTACCATAGTAAGGTGTATGTCACCGGTACCGGGGGGAAGGTCTATAAACAAATAATCGAGTTCTCCCCATTCCGACTGATTGATGAGTTGTTTCAGCGCATTCGTTGCCATTGGACCTCTCCAGACCAATGCATCTTCAGGCCTCACAAAAAAACCAATGGAAACTACTTTCACTCCGTGTTTTTCAATCGGAATAATCATTTCTTTTTGGCCATCTGTCCTTACCTGTGGCCTCTGACCTTCGAGGCCGAACATCATTGGAGTGGAGGGGCCATAAACATCGGCATCAATGAGGCCCACTGAAGCACCCGTTTTGGCCATGGCAACGGCTAAATTTACTGCTACCGTAGATTTCCCTACACCCCCCTTACCGGAGGCAACCGCTATAATATTTTTCACTTTAGCCAGGGGATCTCCAGGTTTAAAATCCACCTGTGGAGGATTAAAAACAGAAGCGCTAATTTCCACATCCTTATATTCATTCTTAAGCGCAGCCTTAGCTGTTTTTAATAAGGATGCAGCAAAAGGATCTTTGGCTTTTTGGGTTCTCAAAAGAAAACTAACTTTGTTTCCGGAAACCTTAAGGTTCTCAATCATACCCAGGTCAACTATGCTTTGTCTTTTCTCGGGGTGCTTAATCTCACTGAGTATTTTTAGTACGTGATTTTTATTTATTGACATAATGAGTGCATTTTACCCGCAAAATTAACAAATATTTTTAATTAGATTAATTCTTGATTAGGATTCCAAAAATGTTTTTCGAAATCAATAATATGGTCGTTCTCGACTTTTAGCCCTTCGTTCCGAAGAAGCTCCTCCATTGTATTGATTCCCGGGAAGTGATGTTTACCGCTAAGCATTCCATTCCTGTTAACCACCCGGTGGGCAGGGATGTATTCTTCAATCTGGTGACTATTATTCAATGCCCATCCCACCATGCGGGCCGCACCGGGTGCACCCAGATAAGCAGCAATGGCACCATAACTGGTCACCCTGCCTTGCGGAATCTGCCTGGTGACCTCATAAACCCTGTTGAAAAAACCCTCATCCCTCATCTCAGGAAAATTCAATAATTTCTTTTTCTTTCGGAAGCCGGAACTTTATGTAATTGATGCTTTTACCTTCAGCAAGGTATTGCTTTTCATAATAAGTTTTTATCTCAAGGATATCATCTTTTATACCTGATCCATAAAGGTTTGAAGTGGTGAAAAGAGGGTCAAGTTGATTGTAAGTCACCAGCTTTAGGGTATAATCATATAAAATATCGTTATCCGTTTTCAGATGAATAATTCCATTATCCTTAAGAAAATGACGATATTCATTTAAAAATCTCGGTCCGGTCAGGCGTTTCTTCTTACGCCTCTTTTTCTCCTGTGGATCCGGAAAAGTAAGCCACACCTCCGATACCTCATCCCGGGAAAAAAAAGAACGGATCAATTCAATTCTTGTTCGTAAAAAGGCAGCATTTCTGATTTGTTCTTCATTCATGGTTTTTGCACCCTTCCAAATCCTTGCTCCTTTAATGTCGATGCCAATGAAATTTTTGTCTTTGTATTTTCGTGCAAGCCCCAGGGTATATTCTCCTTTCCCACATCCAAGTTCAAGGACAATCGGATGATTATTATGAAACACCTCTTGAGACCATTTGCCTTTTAATGGGTGGTCTTTTTGAAAAACATCATCAAATGCAGGCTGAAAAACACGGTCTAATTTACTTAACTCACTAAACTTTGCCCGCTTATTCTTGCTCACCGTAACCTAATTTAATCTTTTAAAATATTCAATTCTTAATCCCACATCGGTTACCGGAACTTCTTCCAGTCTCATTCCTTGTTCAAGGGTAAACCTGTATTTACCAGGAAAAGCAAAACGAACATTTTCCCTGATTTTTTTTCTGACAAATTTGATGTTGCCAAAACCGCTTCCCAGCCACTTGCCTCCGGCATCCGCAATGGCAATGTCGATGGTATCATGGGCAACAGTCTCATTAGGTCCTTCAATGGTAAGAAAAACATAGAGGTTTCGTTTCGGATACTTCTTGGTATGACGGATATTAATAAAAAGATTGTATTGCTCGTCAGAATCTTCCATATCTGCTTCAAAAACCAGTTCTTCATCCCATGCCCAACTGTTATTTCCGGTTTTTTGAAATTGATCATAGACCATATTTGGGTCGCAGGAAACGATAATCATGCTGATGAAAAGACCAAATGGGATCAGTTTATGCTTCATTGCTGGGTGGGTTTTTCTTTTTTTTCTTCTTCCGGCTTTTTTTCTTTCTGGATCTTTTTTTATTCTCAAAACGGGTAAGACTTTCCTGACCGATAACATCCGCATAATCATCTTTGTTATCATCAGTGAGTTCTTCAATATCCATAAGATGCTCAGGGAGTACATTTTTGTTGTTAAGCCTTATAATTTCCTTGACCCTTTCCACCGGTACCGGAATTAGATTGGTAGTGGATCCTTTATCAAAAGAATACCAGTAGATCCCTCTGTATATGTCGGTTTTCTGGAAATAGGCCTCTCCCTGCAGGGTTTTCAATAAAATGTTCCTGTCGGGAAAGTCCTTCTGGGCATCCACATAAGAGCTTACCTCATAGTTCAGGCAGCATTTCAGCTTTCCGCACTGTCCCGCAAGCTTCTGCGGATTGAGAGATACTTCCTGGTAGCGTGCCGCAATGGTGGTTACCGAAACAAAATTCGTTATCCAGGTAGCGCAACAAAGCTCACGTCCGCATGACCCGATTCCTCCAATCCGACCGGCTTCCTGACGTGCCCCTATCTGCTTCATCTCAATCCGCACCCGAAAGGCCTCAGCAAGATCTTTAATCAACTGACGAAAATCGACGCGTTCATCAGCAATGTAATAAAAAATGGCCTTGGTTTCATCGCCCTGAAATTCAACATCTCCAATTTTCATATCCAGTTTTAGCCTGTCGGCAAAAGACCGGGACCTGATCATGGTTTCATGTTCTTTTTTTATTGCCTCTTTCCATTTGGCTAAATCGGCTTCTTTGGCTTTTCGGTAAACCTTTTTGATTTCTTCAGAATCCGCTTTGATCCCATATTTATACAATTGACTGACAACAAGATTTCCCGTTAGAGATACCACTCCGATATCATGACCGGGTGAAGCTTCGACAGCAACAATATCCCCACGATTTAAGCGCAGTTGATTGACATTTCTGTAAAAGCCTTTCCTTGTATTTTTAAATCTGACCTCCACAATATCATTTTCTCCCGCAGTTTCCGGCAAATCTCTTAACCAGTCGTAATCGTCCAGCTTACTGCATTTGCTGAAATAAGAAGTTATCCTGTCAGAGTTCTCATTCGGATTTTCTCTGCAATCTTTCTCACAACAACCTCTGTGCATCAGTTCATCCATAGTCTTAATCTTCCTGGTTAATTATAACAAAGTTATTCAAAAAAATCACATATGCAGATACCTCACCATTTTAAGGCTCATGTCGAGGAAAACAATTCGGGCGTACCCATTTGCCGATATGTGATTGTAAGCATCATTCAATTCCTGGTAAATATGGGCTATATTGTCCGTATTCACAAATTGAGAAAATTTAATTGAGAATTCATCTTCATATCCAGCCATATGGGTAATCTCCGGTTTGTCAAGATGGACCATAAAATTCTCCCGGATCAAACGAAGGGCATTCAGTACAAATAGTTTTTGCCTTTCCCTGCTTAAACCTGCCATTTCATCAACCCAATTCAGAATTTTCACAATTTCCTTCTTGTAAGCCAATCGCATTAAATCAACAAAACGTTCAAAATTTTGCTTGTTTTGTGTATCTGACTGAAAGGAAGCCAGGGCAAGATTAAAATTCCCGTTTGATAATCGAACGGCATTTTCAATCACTTCATCAGATGCCCCGGTTTTCTCCTGAAGTGCAGCCCTGACTGCTTCATTTTTGATCTTGGGAATACGCAGAATTTGGGTTCGACTTCTGATTGTCGGAAGAATATCATCAGGACTCTCTGAAACCAGAATGAAAATCGTTTGCCGGGGAGGCTCTTCAATCATCTTAAGAAGCTTATTTGCAGAAATTTCATTCATTTTCTCCGAAAGCCACATAATCAAGATCTTGTAATCGGATTCAAAGGCCTTCAGCCCAAGCTTTCTGATGATCGCTGAACTTTGCCTGCTTCCGATAATCCCCTGCTTATTTTCAAGACCTATTTTCTCGTACCAGTTATATTGATTCAAAAAAGGATTTTCCAGCAGAGCATCACGCCAGGTTTCCAATAACTCTTCTACTCCCGGATCTTTATCGGCAGCCGAAGTGGGAAAAGAAAAATGAAGATCCGGATGTGCAAGTTTAGCATATTTCTTACATGACGGACACTCGCCACATGCATCCTTTTCCTGCCGGTTTGTACAGGAAAGATACCTGGCAAAGGCAATCGCCAGTGCAAGCTTTCCGCAACCCTCGGGCCCATACATCAATACAGCATGACTGATCCTTTCGTCTTTTACCGACCTGATTAATCGATCTTTAATTTCATCCTGACCGGGAATTTCCCTGAAATACATTCTTGCTTTTCCTTAAAATTTACGATTTGCTAACAAGGAACAAAGGTAATATAAAATAAGTTTTTTTACCTTTGAATGAATTTTCCCAAAATTTAACATTTTGTAATTAAAACATAAAGATATGAAGACCGTTGACAATTTTAATTTTTCAGGTAAAAAAGCTATTATGAGGGTTGATTTCAATGTCCCTTTGAATGCTGATTTTCAGGTAACTGATGACACACGGATCCGTGCTGCCATTCCTTCCATTAAGAAAATACTGGAAGATGGCGGAGCCGCAATACTGATGTCCCACCTTGGTCGTCCAAAAGAAGGTCCGGAGGAAAAATTCTCACTGAAACATGTGATTCCTGAATTATCTTCACATCTTGGAACAGAAGTAAAATTTGCTTCTGACTGCATTGGAGAAGAAACACTTGAAATGAAAAAAAATCTGAATCCGGGTGAAGTTCTTCTGCTCGAAAATCTTCGCTTTTATAAGGAAGAAACAAAAGGAGATAAAGATTTTGCCAAAAAACTTGCTGAAGGAGCCGATGTATATGTTAACGATGCATTTGGCACGGCACACCGGGCTCATGCTTCCACCACTATCGTAGCCGGATTTTTTGAAGAGAATAGTAAGGTGTTTGGGTACCTGATTAAAAATGAGCTTTCAGCAATGGATAAGGTCCTCAAAAAACCGGAACATCCTTTTACCGCCATTATGGGAGGGGCAAAAGTATCCGATAAAATAGAGGTAATTGAAAACCTCCTTGATAAAGTCGACAACCTCATCATTGGTGGAGGAATGACTTATACCTTTGTAAAGGCAAAAGGAGGTAATATTGGCAATTCACTCTGCGAGGAAGACAAGACCGATATGGCCCTGGATCTGATTAAGAAAGCAGAGGATAAGGGTGTAAACCTTATCCTTCCGGTTGACCAGGTTCTTGCGGATAAATTCGAAAATGATGCGAATACAGAAACGGCTCCAATCGCTGAGGGTAAGGATGGAATGATGGGACTCGACATTGCTGATGATACCATCAACCGGTTCAATGAGGTTATTTCCCAATCAAAAACCATTCTCTGGAATGGACCTATGGGAGTTTTTGAAA
Organism: uncultured Bacteroidaceae bacterium; assembly: GCA_964595055.1. Classification (GTDB taxonomy): domain Bacteria; phylum Bacteroidota; class Bacteroidia; order Bacteroidales; genus CAYRTD01. The sequence continues at coordinate 9,060 of CAZQOV010000045.1, forward strand.
TGGAAAATTTCCGGAAAGGGACCATTGCCATCGCTAAAGCTATAGCAAAAGCCACTGAGGAAGGTGCCTACAGCCTGGTGGGCGGAGGGGATTCTGTTGCCGCCGTTAATAAATTCGGCCTTGCCGATAAAGTCAGCTATGTTTCCACCGGTGGAGGAGCTATGCTGGAATATGTGGAAGGAAAAAAATTGCCTGGTATTGAGGCAATAGGGACTTGATTTTTGCTAATTAAGCGTATGATGTTGCTTTTTTGAGGCAGCCTTAAAAGTCTTTTTGATTTTTGGAAAGTTATAAGTTGAACGCGTTTCTTTTTTGACTTTTTAGACAGCCTCATTCTTTTATGGAAAAAAACATGAATTTTCTTCTCCACATTAAGCAGAAGAGACCCTGCAGAACTAACAAAGGATTGATTTACTGTGACAGATCCTGTGTTCCATATCAGCACGAATGAAGAATTCGAAAGTATTGCCCTGGAAATTTTCAGGGAACAATACAAGTATGTTAAGCCTTACCATGATTTTATACATTATCTTGGAGTTGATGCCGGGAAGATCCATTCGATAGAAAAAATTCCTTTCCTCCCGGTCGAATTCTTTAAGTATCACAGCATCATCGATCATAGAAAAAAAGAACAACTGCTGTTTTTCTCCAGTGGAACCACAGGGAGGGAAAGAAGCAGGCATTATGTGGCTGATGCAGCCAGGTATGAGACCAGCCTTACAAAAGCCTTCGAACAGTTCTATGGCTCACCTTCAGATTATTGTATCCTGGCCCTTCTGCCCTACTACCTGGAAAGAAATGGATCTTCTCTTGTTTACATGACAGAGCGGTTAATAAAACAAAGTCAGCACACGGACAGCGGATTCTATCTTTTTAATTATGATGACCTTATGAAAAAACTAATGGGACTGAAAGCTCAGGGACAGAAAACCCTGGTTATCGGGGTCACTTTTGCATTACTCGAACTGGCAAATCTCTACCAGGAAGATCTCTCGGGCATCATTTTTATGGAAACAGGAGGAATGAAGGGAAGAGGAAAAGAGATCACCCGCCGGGAATTGCATGAGATTCTTAAAAGTCGTTTCAATCTGTCATCCGTTCATTCGGAATACGGGATGACAGAATTATTATCCCAGGCTTATTCTTCCGGTGAAGGAATATTCTATCCTCCTCCCTGGATGAAGATCCTGATCAGGGATAGCCATGATCCATTCGATATTTTACCTCCGGGAAAATCCGGTGCCATAAATGTCCTTGACCTTGCCAATCGATACAGTTGTTCCTTTCTGGCCACCTCAGATATTGGAAAAATACACATAGACGGCAGTTTTGAGATACTTGGGAGAATGGATTTCAGTGAGGTCCGGGGATGTAACTTACTTGTCGAAGGATAGAATTAGCTGTCATTTCAACTGTTCCTTCTCCGGAAAACTCAACTTTTTGCTGCACCTCCGGAAACTACAAACTTCATTGCATCAGCAGGACTCATCTTAAAGGGTTTAACATCTTCCCTGGGCACGATAAACATTTCTCCGGAAAAATTATAGGAGTGCGGAAAATATACTGCCACCTTGTCTTTAATATCAAGATCGGTCAGATCTTCCTGAGTTAAAAAGCCAATTTTTTCAAGCTCTGAGATGGTATTTACCCTGACAAGCACCGGTTTGTTAAACTTCCTTTCTTTTCCGACAAAGGCATTTAGCAGATCCCTGATAGAATTGTAGAGCAGTTTTAACAGTGGAACCCTGCTCAGAAGCTTATCAAAAAATCTACTCAGGGGTTTGAATATTACAGAGCGTCCGATAAATCCGAGAAGGCATATCACCAGGAATAAAATAATCAGACCGAGACCGGGAATATGAATATTAAACCATTGCTGGAGATATTCCTGCACAAGGCCATCCAATAAATTAAAAAGAAAATAAATAATGTAAATGGTAATACCTATCGGGCCAATATAGAGGAGTCCCTGAAGAAAATAACTGAATAACTTTTTCATAAAGATATTTTTTCTTCAAATATATCTCTATTTTTTCTTTGCCGGCAATGATTCCTATATGAGCTCGTAAGATTGTTCGATCCATTCTTTTAGCTCTTCATCAGATGCAAACTCAAATTGGATGGTATTCCAATTTTTCTTGAACACTTTCAATTTCCTGCTTTTTTTCTTCCGCTTTCAGGAGAAGGGAGTTTAAGACAAAAAACTGGTTTTTCAGTTACGTGCAGAACCATTTTCGCCACCAATTACCAGTTCACTCCGGGAATAAAGGCCTCGGGTATGTGTTGAACTTTATAACCAAGCGGATCAAAGATCACCAGGAAAAAATCAAATCGAACCTCCATCATTATATTTTCTTTAAAAATATAGGCCTCCGCAGCATCCACCATGTTTCTCACCTTTCGTTTACTGAAGATCTCAGAGGCATTTACTTCTCCTCCGTCATCCCGGGCCTTTACTTCCACAATGACTAATTTTTTGTCTTTTTCTGCAATAATGTCGATCTCCTTGTGGATGTGTTGCCAGTTTCTTTCGAGGATACGGTAACCTTTTCCTGCGAGATATTCAGCAGCAATTTCTTCTGCTTTTTTCCCCTTAAGCTTGTTTTTTGCCATGATGTTACAATTTAGGGATGAAAAATAAGCGAGGATTGATCCTCCCCTACCCTTAATTGTAATTTTCGGCCAAATATCAGCGTTTTATTTCTGGAACCATGACCCGACGGCATATTGAAACATACCGGTATGTTATAATGATCGCTGATCTCATGAATGATCTCAAATTCATTTTTCCCAAAAGGATCATCATTATCCTTTATGCCGGTAAAGCTTCCCACTACCAGGGCTTTTATCCGATTCAAAACCCCACTCAGTGAGAGGTTCATCATCATCCGGTCAAGGTTATAAAGGTATTCATCCACTTCTTCAATAAACAGGATCTTATTTTTCAAATCGGGAAATAAAATGGTGCCATTGAGACTATTCAGGATGGATAGATTTCCTCCTATCAGTTCTCCTTCTGCTTCTCCTTCGATGTTCAACTCATGTGAAGGCAATTCATAGCGAATTTCCTCACCAAAAAGGGCTCTTTTCAAGCTAATCGCACTCTCTTCATCTACCTTTTTCCTGAAACTAAAAGGCATTAATGCATGCAGGGATTCAACCCCGGTGAATTTATTGATGTAAGAATGAAAAACCGTAATATCAGAATATCCGATCAGCCATTTTGGATCATTTTCGAAACTGCTAAAATCCACATGCTGAAGGGTTCGAACCGAACCATACCCTCCTCTTGCACAGAACACTGCCCGTATTTCTTCATCCTCAATCATCGTTTGCATATCCGAGGCCCGCTGCTCATCTGTACCGGAAAAAATAAAATGTTCTCCGAAAAGATGATTCCCAAACTTCCATTTGAGTTCCCATTTTTCAAGTATGTGAAGAAAATCATCTATCTCAGCTTTTTGAATTTTTCTTGCGGGAGCAATAATTCCAACGGTATCCCCTTTTTTCAGGTATGCAGGAGTGATCATAGACATAATTTTTTCAAAAATACTGATTTTTTGAATTCTTTTTTAATTGTTTCTTCGAATATCCAAATTGAGTTATTGTTCCCACCAGAAACCCAGCCCGCCAACAAGGTGACTCACCTGCAATATGATTTACCGAAGTTTTAACGAAGGTGGAAACCCTTCAAGCATTTTATTATCTTTGCACTTCTAAATTTTTCCGCCATGAAAGAATACAAAAGACACCTGATTACCGCTGCCTTACCTTATGCAAATGGTCCCATTCACCTGGGACACCTTGCTGGTGTATATGTTCCTGCCGACATTTATTCTCGCTACCTGCGTTTAAAAGGGGAGGATATGCTCTTTATCTGTGGATCCGATGAACACGGGGTACCGATAACCATAAAAGCCAGACAGGAAGGTGTTTCTCCCAAAGATATTGTTGACAGATACCATGAACTGAATAAGAAATCATTCGAAAAGCTGGGCATCTCCTTTGATATATATTCACGTACCACTAATCCTGTTCACTATGAGACAGCATCAGAAATTTTCCGGACCCTCTATGATAAAAATAAATTCCTGGAAAAAACTACCGAACAGTATTACGATCCGGAGGCGAAACAATTTCTCGCCGATCGTTACATTACAGGTACCTGTCCGGAATGTGGAAATGAAAATGCTTACGGAGACCAGTGTGAAAGCTGCGGATCATCGCTCAATCCCACTGACCTGATCAAACCCAAATCGACCATTTCCGGCGCAGCTCCCCTACTGAAGGAAACAAAGCACTGGTTTCTTCCACTTGATCAATATGAAGATTTTCTGAGGAAATGGATACTTGAAGAAAACAAACACTGGAAGCCCAATGTTTACGGGCAGTGTAAGTCATGGCTGGATAGCGGACTGCATCCTCGTGCCGTGAGCCGTGATCTCGACTGGGGCATACCGGTTCCCGTAGAGAATGCTGAAGGAAAAGTGCTATACGTATGGTTTGATGCACCTATCGGATATATTTCTGCCACCAAAGAGCATACCCCCGAATGGGAAAAATACTGGAAAGATCCGGATACGCGGCTAATCCATTTCATCGGAAAAGACAATATTGTTTTCCATTGTATTATTTTTCCGGTAATGCTCAAGGCTGAAGGCAGTTATATTCTGCCCGAAAATGTACCGGCCAATGAGTTTCTGAACCTCGAGGGGGATAAATTGTCCACCTCCCGAAACTGGGCCGTATGGCTGCATGAATACCTGGAAGATTTTCCGGACAAACAGGATGTTCTAAGGTATGTGCTCTGTGCAAATGCTCCGGAAACCAAGGATAATGATTTCACCTGGAAAGATTTCCAGGCAAGAAATAATAATGAACTCGTTGCAATTTTTGGAAATTTCGTAAACCGGGCACTCGTGCTCAGCCATAAATATTTTAATGGAATCGTCCCCGGGAGGGGAAAAACCCGGCAGGAAGATGAAAAAATCCTGGAACAGTTCATTGAATTAAAAAATAACATTGAAAGAGCACTCGAGGAATTCAAATTCCGTGAAGCATTGAAAGAGGCGATGAATCTTGCAAGACTTGGAAATAAATACCTTGCTGACACGGAACCCTGGAAGCTGATAAAAACGGATGAAGACCGGGTGAAAACCATACTTCATATTTCCCTGCAGCTTACCGCTAACCTGGCAATTTTATTTAATCCATTCCTTCCTTCCACAACAGAAAAGCTTAAGGAGATCCTGAATCTTGAGGAACTGAAATGGGAAGATGCCGGAAAGAAAAATATCCTCAGTGAAGGTCACAAAATTGGAAAAGCTTCACTGTTGTTCGAAAAAATTGAAGATAAGCTCATCGAGAATCAGCTTAAAAAACTGGAAGAGAACAAAATTGACAATGGAATTGGTACTCCCAATCTGATGCCGGCCAAAGAAGCGATATCTTTTGATGACTTTACCCGGATGGACATCCGGGTTGCCACGATTCTGGAAGCAGAAAAAGTCCCTAAGACCAAAAAACTCATTAAAATGACCGTTGATACCGGTCTGGATAAAAGAACAGTTGTTTCGGGTATAGCCGAATATTATAAACCGGAGGATTTGCCAGGTAAAAAGGTTTGTATCCTGGTAAATCTTGCCCCCCGAAAGATTAAAGGAATAGAATCGCAGGGAATGCTTTTATTATCGGAAGAGCCTGATGGTCAGCTTTACTTTGTGGAACCAGACCAGAAAGCCAGCAATGGATCGGCGGTAAACTAATGTCCTTTATCAAGCTCCATCCTGCATCATAGTATAGAGCTATTCCAGATTCATTAACCAGGCAGTGCTCAAACCGGTTTTTTCACGGAATTTAACCAGTTCATTGAGAGCGGTAACCTTATTCCGGTAGGAAACAGCACTAACCCGGTAAATCCCTGTAACGGGTTCAATTATCAAACTGGGATATCCCTGAAGGGTTAGTTCTTGTTGCAGTTCCTTGGCATTTTCATAATCCCGAAAACTGCCGGCGATAACATGATACTCAACATATTCTTCTTCTGCAACAGGGCTGGGCTTTTCTTCTTGGGCAATTTCTTCCGGAATATCAAGAGCATTCTCCATCCGGGCGGCTGAATCAATATCTTGCTCCAAATCCTCTACCATCTTGTCAAAGTTAAAATCGTCATCCTGAATATTTGAAAAATCGTCATTCACCTCCATTTCCCCGGAGCGGCCAAAAATGTCGTCAAAATTGATCTCATCTTTAAAAAAATCCAGTTGTACAGGAATAAAGATTAGAGCCGCAACGATCAGTATGGTTATACCGGCAATGCCAAGGCCTATGTTTAATCTTCTTCTGCCCGGCCTGGCTCTCATTTCCCTGGCTGGTTCAGGGGGATAAGACGGGAAGACTGGTGGAGGCGAAGGTTCCTGAGGGATTTTAATTTCTTCCTTCTGACTCGCTTCATCAGTAGAAATTTTTTCTTTCTCAATATCAGTATCTTCTTCCTTTCTAAAGTGACCGGTTACATAAGTTTCTTCAAATTTATGCATGTCCTGATTTTCATCAAGTACCCAGGCAATTTTTTCACTGTAAAATTCCTTTTCTTCTTCAGGTTCAGATCCAACTTCTTTTGCATCTTTTCCTTTCCCTTCATCTTCTTTTTTAAGGGGAAGACTTTCCAGGCCATAACTTTCAGGATCTCCGATAAAATCAGAATCCTGGACCAGCTTTATATTGTTATTATCATCAACTGAAAGGCTACATACTCCTTCTATCTTAAAATCTGCTCCCTTATTAAAAGCAAATTTAATTTCATCAATAAATTCCAGAATTTGCTGTTTGGCTTCCTCAAGACTGATTTTATCCTTCTCGGTTATATATTCAGCCAGAAAATCTTCATCCTCGGCAACCTCCTCTGTAGTAAATATTAATTTAGCTCCAGGTGGATGAATCACATGTTCTTCTATTTTTGCTTCTGTTCGAATTATCTTTAATGTCCCCAGTCCCGGTAGATTGAGTTTTTCATGCAGCAATAAAAACCCGGAGATATAATTTTGAATATTCAATTTTTATGAATTAAGCGTAGGTTATTTGTCAAAATTAATAGTGTAAACGGTTCCCTCCAAACAAATATACGCTTATTTCTGAACGATAATATTTATCTTAGCATATTGAAACGCAATTATGATGATGAAAAAAATTCAAATGGTCGATTTGCTTTCACAATTTCGGAAAATTGAACCGGAAATAATGCAGGCAATTAAAGAGGTCATTGAAAACACAAATTTTATTAAAGGCTCGGAAGTCAATGAATTTGCAGGGAAACTTGAAAAATACCTTGAGGTCCGTCATGTTATCCCCTGCGGTAATGGTACTGATGCCCTGCAGGTAGCTTTAATGGCTCTGAATCTTAATCCTGGTGATGAAGTGGTCACCACTCCCTTCACCTTTATTTCAACCATTGAAGTGATAAAGCTTCTTGGCCTTAAGCCCGTGCTCATCGATATAGAAGAGGATTCGTTTATCCTGGATGCTCAGAAAATCCTACCCGCCATAACAGAAAAAACAAAGCTCATCCTTCCGGTACATCTTTTTGGTCAGTGTGCCAATATGAGTGTTATAACAGAAATTGCCCGTGAGAAGGATCTTTTCGTTGTGGAAGACACCGCACAGGCGCTCGGAGCACACTATTATTTTGAAAATAAATCGCCACAAAAAGCAGGAACCCTTGGGGATATTGGCTGTACTTCTTTTTTCCCCTCGAAAAATCTCGGAGCCTTTGGCGATGGGGGAGCTGTCTTTACAAATAATGAAAAATTAGCCGAAAAAATATCGGCCATGGTTAATCATGGAATGAGAAAAAAGTATCATTATGACTACGTTGGAATCAATTCCAGGTTAGATACCCTTCAGGCTGCAATTCTCAATATTAAAATCAAATACCTCGATGATTACCATCTTGCCCGCAGGAAGGCAGCCGAATATTACGATAGTTTGCTTCGTGATTTGGAAGGTATTGTGATTCCGCCAAGACTGAATTATTCGAATCATATCTTTCATCAATATACCCTCAGGGTTAAAAACCATAAAAGGGATGATCTTATGAGATACCTCCATGACCGGGATATTCCCGCAATGATCTATTATCCCCTCGGTTTGCATTTACAAAATGCTTATAGAGACCTTGGATATAAAAAAGGGGATTTTCCAATTACGGAAAAGGCATGCGAAGAGGTACTCTCTTTACCCATGCATACAGAATTAACAAAAGATCAGCTTGATTATATCTGTGGGAGCATAAAAGATTTTTTCAAAAAGTAGGAAATGGAAGAAAAGCAATATTTTTCACACGAAACGGCCGTAATCGATGAAGGTTGTAAAATAGGGAAAGGGACCAAAATCTGGCACTTTTCTCACATTATGAAAGACTGTGTGATCGGAGAGAATTGCAATCTCGGCCAAAATGTTGTCATTTCTCCACAGGTTGTCCTCGGAAAGAATGTTAAAGTTCAGAACAATGTTTCGGTATATACCGGGGTTATTTGTGAAGATGATGTTTTTTTAGGCCCCTCAATGGTATTTACCAATGTAATTAATCCCAGAAGCGCAATAAAAAGAAAAGATCAATACCTGAAAACCCTGGTTAAAAAAGGAGCAACAATTGGGGCAAATGCGACCATCATCTGCGGGAACACCATAGGGAAATTTGCCTTCATAGGAGCAGGTGCAGTAATTACCAAAAATGTGAAAGATTATGCCCTTGTTGTCGGAAATCCGGCAAAACAAACCGGCTGGATGAGTGAGTATGGGCATAAGTTGAGCTTTAATGAAAATAATGTGGCTATATGCCCGGAAAGTGGTGAAAATTACAGATTGGAACAAGAAGGAATAATAAAATTGTAATTCATTTTTTTATGGCTGTGAAGAATTTTTCTTTAATTGGAGTTGCAGGATACATAGCTATCCGTCATCTGAGAGCAATAAAAGAAACAGGCAATCATCTTGTTGCTGCACTTGACCGCTTCGACAGTGTTGGTTTTATCGATAGTTTTTTTCCGGAGGCTGATTTTTTTGTTGAGTTTGAACGATTCGACCGTCATATTGATAAATTAAGAAGAAGAGGAAACAAAATCGATTTTGTCAGCATCTGCTCACCCAATTATCTTCATGATTCTCACATCAGATTTGCTTTACGGAGTGACGCAAATGCCATTTGTGAAAAACCCCTGGTTTTAAACCCCTGGAATATCGATGGCTTGCTCGATTTTGAAAAACAAACCGGAAGAAAAGTATATAATATACTCCAGCTTCGTTACCATCCTTCAATTCTGGAACTTAAAAAGAAAATTGAGAACGCCCCTGAGGATAAAATTCATGAAATTGACCTTTCATATATTACAAGCCGGGGTAAATGGTATCATTATTCCTGGAAAGGAGATGTTGAGAAATCCGGTGGAATAGCTACAAACATAGGAGTTCACTTTTTTGATATGCTCACCTGGATATTTGGCAATGTTAAAGAAAACATTGTCCAGGTGCTCGAAAAAGATAAAGCCGGAGGATATCTTGAACTGGAAAAAGCCCGGGTAAGATGGTTCCTGAGTCTTGATTATGAAGACATACCAGAATCCGTCAGAGAAAAAGGTCAGCGAACCTTCAGAAGCATAAGCGTTGACGGAGATGAACTGGAATTCAGCGGTGGGTTTACGGACCTTCACACTACTACTTACCAGGAAATTCTCAAAGGTAACGGATTTGGTCTTTTGGACGCTAAAAATTCCATCGAAACGGTTTACACTATACGTAACTCCAATCCGGTTGGTTTAAAAGGAGATTATCACCCCATTTTAAAAAAAATATCCAAATAAAATTAACTATGTATTCAGAAATTTTGGAAAAGAAGAAAAAAATTGCAGTCGTAGGCCTGGGTTATGTGGGTTTACCTATTGCTCTGGAATTTGCAAAAAAGGTTCCTGTTATTGGTTTTGACATAAAGGCCGACCGTATTGAATTAATGAAGCAAAAAATTGATCCGAGTAATGAACTTGAATCATCTGACTTTAATGATGCCGATATCCATTTTACCGCTGACCCTGAAGACCTTAAAAAGGCCGATTTTTATATAGTTGCAGTTCCCACTCCTATTGATGACTATAAAAACCCGGATCTCCGGCCCCTGCTCAGTGCAACACGCACAGTGGGGAAAGCCCTTAAGAAGAATGACTATGTTGTTTACGAATCCACCGTTTACCCTGGATGTACAGAGGAAGATTGTGTTCCTTTACTGGAAGAAAACTCCGGACTTACATTCGTTAAGGATTTTAAGGTTGGGTTCTCACCGGAGAGAATTAACCCTGGAGATAAAAAGCATACCCTGACCAAAATTGTTAAAGTAAGCTCGGGATGTGATCCTGAATCGGCAGAAGAAATTGCAAAGGTTTATGAGATGATAATTGAAGCAGGCGTTCATCGCGCAAGTTCGATCAAAGTTGCCGAGGCTGCAAAGATCATAGAAAATTCCCAGCGTGACATTAATATCGCCTTCATGAATGAGCTTTCAATGATCTTCAATAAAATGAATATTAATACCTTTGAAGTTCTTGAAGCAGCCGGTACCAAATGGAACTTTCTCAACTTTTTCCCCGGACTTGTCGGAGGTCACTGTATTGGAGTAGATCCATATTATCTTACCTATAAATCAGCAAAATTCGGCCACCATGCACAGATTATAAATTCAGGACGAAGTATAAATGACGGAATGAGCAATCACATTGCTAAAACCATTGTCCAGAAGCTCATAGCTATGGATAAGAACCCCAAACAATCAAAAATCCTTATTATGGGCGTCACATTTAAGGAAAATGTAAGCGATATCAGAAACTCAAAGGTTGTTGATGTTTACAGGGAACTAAAAGAATTTGGTCTCAATGTGGACGTGGTCGACCCCCATGCTTC
>CAZQOV010000046.1:0-19659 GCA_964595055.1 uncultured Bacteroidaceae bacterium
AGGAATTGAATATTATAAAACATTGGGATATGTACCTGCTGATAAAGAAAGTCATTCAGCTTCCAAGACGCTTGAGCATGCTTTTGCGGATTGGGCTTTGGCCCAGATGGCCAAAGCTTTAGGTAAAGAACAGGATTATGCATACTTTATGGAGCGATCTTCTAATTATAAAAATTTGTACGATACCACCGTAGGATATTTAAGAGGCAGGAATTCGGATGGTAGCTGGATTGAGCCTTATGACCCTATATCAGAAGAAGATTACCTGACTAAAGGACCGGAGTTCAGGCCAAGATTGAATTACAATTATATAACAGAAGGGACTCCGCTACATTGGACATGGCATGTGATGCACGATCGGCAGGGTTTGATCAAACTACTCGGTGGGGAGCAACAATTTATTGAAAAATTAGAATATGCCTTGATGAAAGGAGAAGATTATAATTTCGGAGAATGGAATCCGTGGTACAATCAGACGAATCAGCCTGTTATGCATGCCGTTTATTTATTTAATGATGCAGGAACACCCTGGAAGACGCAAAAATGGGTCAGAACTATCATGGAAAAATCCTATGGAACCGGACCGGATGGTTTGATAGGAAATGATGATGTAGGCACCATGTCGGCATGGTATGTGTTTAGTGCGATGGGTTTTTATCCTGTAGCCCCGGGTGAACTAAAATACGCTATCGGAAGCCCTGTGTTTGATAAGATTACAATACATCTTCCTGAATATTTATACGGGGGGAAAGACTTTATAATTGTAGCTGAAAACAACTCCCCCGAAAATAAATATATACAGTCTGCCACAATCGATGGTAAGCCGCTTGATCAAACCTGGATTACCCATGAAATGATAAAAAACGGGAGCGTTATTAAACTAAAGATGGGAGATCAGCCTGATAAAAATTGGGCCGTCGACCAATAGTTGGAATGCTCCTTTTTTTAGGTCTGTTAATGGGTTTTTGTGGAGCGGAATGGTATTACATCTTCCTCATTTCTCACGGGGCTTCAGGTTTTTATATGGCAGGGAATGTTCTTCCAGTACATTGCCAAATTCATCTATTAGTCTGAATACTACATGGGGGTCATTTCCTTTGGTATTGAAAATGAATTCACCAAAACCTGTTACATCGGTTCCATGATAACCAAAAAGCTGATTCGTTTTATCCTCTGCCATTGCATCAGGGCCTGGTACTCCGCCAAGGGAGGCCACTTGAAATTCATAAAATGAAAATCCAGAAGGTCTGGGAATTGTAAATCCACGTGCTCCGTGACGGTCACCACTAACCAGTAATACTCCTGAAATATTTTCTGTTTCTATGAAATTAAAAAGTTCCTCACGGGCTTCCGTATCCCAGGTGCCCCAGGAATCTTTACCATTGGATACATAATCGCTCCACATTGTACCGCTTGAAATGACTTTAAAAGGAGCCTCAGATTTTTTTAGAACTTTTTTCAGCCACTTAAGCTGTTCCAGGCCTAAAAATGAGCCGTATTTTCCTCTCCTTTCATTTTCCCGGCATGAACGGGTATCAAGCATGATTACCTCAACAGGGCCAATTCGGGTATTGAAATAGATGCCCGGATTTTCGTTTTTCGGATTGTTCCAGTTCTGATCCCATACAGCCCGGACTGCTTCGCGGTCCTCTTCAGTGAATCCTTTCGGAATGCCGCCAAGATCATTGTCAAAATAATCGTGATCGTCCCAGGAAGTATAAAGAGGTACATTTGCCGAGAGTTGTCGCCATGCTTTTGAAACATCCCGTAGAAGATAATCGGATCTGTGCAGATTGATCTTATTTACTCTGTCGTCAACAGCAATATCACCTAACAACATCATTGCCTGGGGCTTTCTGTTCAGGATCTGGTTGATTAGATTTATATTATGGACGCCGATCTTATGAAAGCATGAACCAAAAGCTAACTTGAATACACCTTTCTGGTTGTAATCTGGTGCTGTTGTAAATTTGCCTTCTGCAATTCTTTTGTTTTTTGAATAAACAGCATATTCGTACTTTGTGCCGGAATCCAGTCCGTCCGCAATTAATCTTTGTTCCAATCCGGGAAGTGCTGGTTTGAGATAATATGATTCTTTTTTGAGGCCGTTTTTCTTTCTTATGGAAACCTCAATCTCTTCTTTGAAAGCTGGCCTCATCCATATACTCACACCGTTAGCTTTCAAGTTTCCAAGCATCGGCCCTCCCATTAATGATAGATCGTACTTCTGGGCAGTATTTATAATTTCGCTATGGGTGAAATTTACCTCAGAGCTTTCAACAAGGACAGATCTTGCATCTAAATAAAAAGTTCTGATATTGTCCGGCAAACGTCCATAACTGTCGAGTAATTTGGTGTCTATCTCCAAATCTCCAATATGCGATTCGCGAAGTGTAACAACATGACGGGGTGCTATGGTATCTTTGTTTTGTCCATAAGAGTAAAGGGATGTGATTAATGAAAAAAACAAAATGTTCAAGAAAATAATAGGGGACTTCATAGTATCTTATATTTAAATGTTATTAATGTTTTGAGCTTAATAAAAGAAATCGCTTGAATAGTATATTTCTGTCGTGCTTGTATGATCTCTTTTTTATCTATTCATTTTTACGGGTAAAACGTATATAATAGGCTCCCGTTTTATTACCACTTTCATCAATAAAAGTGAATTCCATGTGATGCTTGCCTGCAGGAAGTGTACAGTTTATCGTGGCAGAAGAGAGGGTATTGTCTACTTTTGTGGACCAGGAGCTTCCGTTTACAATTTCTGCAGTGGCCGTTTCAAATATTTTTTTCACCCCTGCAGGATAACCTTCGCGGGTTTTTGAACCCGGGATAGGCGGAGGAGCATCCTGAATGGCCAGACCGCTCTCAAATGGCCAACGGGCCAGTTCCAGCGTATAATTGCCCGGTTTTTTTACTTCAATACAATAGTATCCCAGCCCGGTATTGCTGGCTTTCCTGATACTTTCCTGATTCCATGGGATAGTTTTGTTCGGAGCATGTACATCGTGTGCTGTGATTGTTATTTGATTTTCTTCTTTATCCCCCACTTCGAAGTAAGAGTATTTCATCTCCGTTTCCACCTCTGACCACCAGCTATGGTAATAAGCCTGCATCTCTTTTACTTTTTCCGGGTATTGAGCGGAAATGTCACGGATTTGCCCCGGATCCCGGTCTATATGGTAGAGCTCTTTTCCTAGCACCAGTCGCCAGGGTCCCTGCATTACACATGATTTACGTCCTTTTTTTGGCCATTGGATCCGCTGGGTATCGGTAATTAATATCCGTGTGGTGTCAGCCTTTTCGTCGCCACGGAGCAAACCGGCCAGGCTTTGTCCGTCCATAGTCTTGTGAGGTATATGTTCTAACCCACACATTTCCAGAATCGTAGGGAGAAGGTCTACATGAGCTGCCAGGGCATCGATATCTTTTCCGTCTTTAATATCACCTGCCGGCCATCGAATGACGAAAGGAACTCTGTGACCTCCTTCATAAGGGCTTCCCTTGGTTCCCCGCATTCCGGCATTAAATCCCACCATCTCACCGGTATTTTCATCTGGTTTATACCCGGCAGCAGTTCCATTGTCACTCATGAAAATCAATATTGTATTTTCATCCAATTCCATTTCTTCTAATACATTCATCAGCATTCCCATGTTTTCATCGAAATTGGTGATCATCCCATAAAACCGTTTCTGAAAATCCATCAGATCAGCATCTTTATAAAGATTATAATATTCTTCAGGAACATTGAAAGGGGCATGGGGTGCATTGGGACTGATATAGCAGAAGAATGGTTCCTTTCTGTTTTTTTTGATGAAATCCAGGGCTTCCCTGAACCATACATCTGTACAGTACCCTGAGGCTTTCTCAGGTTCACCGTTACGATAATAACTATCATCAAAATAATCATTATTCCAGTAATCAGTAGTCTGGGTAATTCCTCCGCCCCCATGGTAAAAGGCTTCCTGAAAACCCCTGTCATGAGGACGGAAGGGAAATGCATCACCTAAATGCCATTTTCCAAACATTCCTGTGGCATATCCATTCTGTGAAAAAATGTCTGCAAGGGTAATTTCATCCTGATTTAAAACTGAACAACCACCAATGGTATGCCAAACACCATTGCGGTTGGCATTTCGACCTGTCATCAATCCGGCACGTGTGGGAGCGCAGGTCGTTCCGGTATGGAAGGAAGTGAAACGAAAGGAATGATCATGGAGTTCATCCAGGTGTGGAGTTTGAATAATATCATTACCATGACAGGCAAGATCTCCGTATCCCTGATCATCTGTTATGACTAAAATAACATTGGGTGTCTGCTTTTCCATCTGGCATGATGAACCAAGAATAAGAGATGAAAACCCAAGGATAGTTGAAACGGACTTATAAAAGAACTTGCCGGAGAAGTGATTTCGTTGTTTCATAAATTCAATTAAAATATTTATTATTTACAAATTTAATTATAATTATAAAAGGATGATAAATCATAGTAAAGTACAAATCATGCTATACTATAACAAAGGGATAATACTTACCTGCATATAGAATGCATAGAGGCCGGGCACGATGTTGAAATGGTCTCGGGAGTTCTGATTGGTTAACTTTTCATCAACAATCTCATTTTCAAAACAAAGGGTGTTAGGGCCAGCCATGACTAATGCCTCACGCAGATTACCTGAATTCCTCCCTTCCATCCGCATACTTCGCAAAGCGTCCTAATTTTCTGTCATGAACCTGGTCGGACCTTGACCATGGCCAGCCTCCGAATTGTGTTCTTCGAAAATCTTCAAATGCCTGCTGTATTTCCTCTTTTGAATTCATAACGAAGGGACCATATTGCATAATGGTCTCGTATATTGGCTTGGCCTGGAGGAAAAGCAAATATGACTCTTCCTTTCCGTTCTGAATTTTAATAGTTCCTCCCTGGGAGAGATGAATAGCCTGGTAGGAAGGAACCTCGGAATCATTAATCATCATTTCATCCCCTTTATAGAAATAGAGCGAACGTTCAATATTTTCAGCTGTTGCAGGAAGCTTCAGGAGAGCTCCGGCATCCATTCGTATGAGCTGGATAGTTACCGAATTTTCTTCTTTTGCTGCCCAGGAATCAGGAGGGGGAGAGGGGGCTGAAATGTCATTAAGCTTTCCGGCAATCAGTGTAATATCGGTTTTTGTGCCATCTTTATCTTCATAACTGATAACAGGGATATCCTCTTTCCATAACATGGTATAATAGGGATTGACAAATTTATCTTTTGCCGGTAGATTAAGCCAGATCTGGAATAACTCGAGGGGATTTTTTTTATCCTGAGAGAGGAGTGGAAACATTTCAGTATGCTGCACGCCCGAGCCTGCTGTCATCCATTGCACATCCCCTTCTCCATAGCGTCCGGCTGCACCCAGGGAATCGGCATGATCTACCATTCCTTCCAGAACAATGGTAATGGTTTCAAAGCCCCGATGGGGATGCACCGGGAATCCCGGGATCTTTTCACCGTGATACATTCTCCAGCCGTCTTTGGGCACAAAATCATGGCCTATACTCCGGCCGGCAAGTGATACATCAGGTCCCATTTCTTCATTGCCCCTGGGATAAGCATCTTTATGATGAACACAAAAGAGGAATGGGTTATTTGTTTCCCATTGGAAACCAAGAGGTTTTATTGATTTTATGGAGGATGGATGCATAATGATTTGTTTTTTAGCTTTGATTAGGGTAAAGGTACAATTTTTTGCATCCAGAAAAAAAGGAAGGCTTGGGTTGGAGGAAGCTACTGAGGAGTTTCAGAAGAGGTTTCATGGGAATTCTTTTGCCTTTTTCCCTCCCCACATGTCCCCTCATATTCTCCCCGTCATTCTGACACACATTAGACCAATTTCTAATTTGGTTCAAATTTTGCTTAACATTCAGGTGGTACGTTAGGTACCTATCGGTATAATAAATTATTTTTTTTAGAAGAATCTTTATGCAAATCAGTTAATTGTAGAAAGAACATGGACTATAAAGACTATTATAAAATATTAGGCGTATCTAAAAATGCCAGTAAAGAAGAAATAAAGAAAGCCTACCGGAAACTGGCTGTTAAATATCATCCGGATAAGAATCCGAATGATAAAAAGGCTGAAGAAAAATTCAAGGAAGCCGGGGAAGCTTATGAGGTGCTTTCTGATCCGGAAAAAAGAAAGAAGTACGATCAGCTTGGTTCAAACTGGAAACAATACCAGCATGCTAATGCCGGCGGATACGATTTTTCGGATTTTGCGAATGCAAACCGGGGCAGGAGCTCATATCATTTTGAAGGTGATCTCGGGGATTTTTTCGGTGGATCAGGGTCGGGCTTTTCAGATTTTTTCCACGCCTTTTTTGGTGACATGGGAGGCGGGCGCCGGGATTTCGGCGGTTTTGAAGGATTTGGTGCTCAGGGTCGAGGTGCAAAAAAAGGACAGGATCTGACAACTGAAGCCGAGATCAGCATCAGTGAAGCCTATCATGGGACGACACGAATTCTGAATGTTGAAGGAAAAAAATTAAAACTGAATATTAAACCGGGGGCTTACGATGGACAGGAGCTAAGAATAAGGGGTAAAGGACAGCCTGGGGTTGGAGGAGGTGCAAGAGGGGATATATACATAAAAATAAGAATAAGACCTGAAGCTAAAAACAGAGTTACAGGCCATGATATCTATCATACTGCTGAAGTTGATCTCTATACCGCTATACTCGGAGGCAAAACAGAGGTGAACACCCCCGGGGGCAGGCTAAATTTAAATATCCCTGAAGGCTCCCAGAATGATAAAAGACTGAGGATTAAGGGAAAAGGGATGCCAGTATACAATAAACCTGGTCAACAGGGAGATCTTTATGTTATATTGAACGTGAAGATTCCTGAAAATCTGAGCAAAGAAGAAAAAGAGATGTTCAGGAAGCTTAAGGAGATGAGGAAATAAGATAATGTTGAGAAAAAATCAGACCCTGAGAGTTTTTAACCCTCAGGGTCTGGTCTTGTCCGTAAAGACCTGAAAAACAGTAACTAAATAGTGTTAATTCCGGCCTAAACAGACTTTTCACACAACACGAAACATTAGGTCATCCGTACTGAAAAAATTTTCCGGTGATCATCATCCCTTACGAAATTTTGATTTCCCTCGAAGGCTTTGGCTTTACCTCATCACGTTTGGGAAGACTTACATGAAGAATGCCATCTTCATATTTCGCATTTATTTTATCCGGATCAACAACATTTTCCTGAACGTTGAAAGAGCGCTGGAAGGAACGATAATTAAACTCCTGTCGGGTAGTTCTTTCACCTTCCTTCTCAATATTTTCATTGCTGATCTCAGAGGAAATGGTTAACCTGCCATTGTCATAGTGAATTTTGAAGTCGCTTTTTTTCATGCCCGGTGCTGCCACATCAAGGATGAATTCATCATCATTTTCCTTGACATTTACTGCAGGTAAAGTGGAATTGCTTCCGGCAAAGTTGCGTTGGTTCCAGTCCATCATATCTCCTTCAAAAAACCGATCGAAAAGAGAAAGAGTTTTTGGAAACATACTGTCAGAAAATTTTGTAATTGTCATGGCTATATCCTCCGTAAAATTTTAAAGGTTAGACATTTAATGTGTTTTTACTGTGTCAAATAAAATGCCATATATGTTTGCCTTTTTTCGGTGAAATAATAAATTACTGATATTCAATAAATTTGAAATCTTATTCCTTATACCCAATCAATCAGGCTATTGGGCATAAAATGACATGCATGTTGGTTTTTTGTGACAAATTGACATAAGAATGTACCAAACATTCATATTGTATTAACTTCTCAGGTTCGAATTATTAATTTTAGTCTTCCGTTTAGTTAAAGTTAAAAATGGACCCTAAAATATGCTAATAATAAGCCAATAGCGATTGTCAAAAAAACCCGGTTTTGTTAACCTGACAAACCGGGTTTAAGTATGCATTTTGGTAAACTTTAGGTATAAATTTCTTCTCCTGAAGAATCTGAAAATTTCACCAGTTCGGGAAATTGATCAAGATAGTTCTCTCTGAGCCATTTTCGAAATAAAACCCTTTCTCTGGGCTTTAACCAGGTCAGGGCTTTTTTCATTTCTTTCTTAAATAGCTCTTCATTGTCTGAAACTGCTCTTAAGACCATCTTTTGGTGTTCTAGCATAGTTTGAATGGTTAAATATTAGAAATATTTATAAAACCAACCGATGGGTATCCATAAGGTTCGTTTTAATTTTGGCTTGAGGATGAGTTTTTTTCTCCTAAATCTCTTACCATCCGCAAAAAGCTTGAAGTTCTGGTAAATAATTGTTATAAAACATAAAAAGCACCCTGACAAGGGCCGGTCTTTTTGAGGATAATTTTATGATTTTCTAAAGAAAAAATCCAGCACATCCTGTCAGGGGCATAGAAGTTATCTTAAAAAGTTTGTCAATCCTCCTCATAATGAATAACTTCTACGGGGCATTCTTCCGCCGATTCTTTTATGCAATCTTCATTGGCTGAAAAATCAGCACCTTCTTTAACGATTGCTTCCTCGGGCATTTCAAATACTTCCGGACAGGTTTCTTCACATAATCCACAGGATGTACATCCTTCTTCGATCCAAACTTTGGTAATAGCCATAATTTTTGTTTTTAATTGTTTAAGGTATTGCTACCCTTGCTTATATTAGTCTAACAAAAATGTTCTACAAGGGTTCGTTTTCTGTTTCTCGAATATATCAATCCATTGATGCTAAGTCCTGGATTTTGTTTAAGATACCTCTGCAGGTTTGACAGAACTGAATGTCCTTTTGATCAATGTCTTCAACGTAAGTGCTGGACAGTATAATGCAAAAAGGATCATGACAGTAGATTAACCCGAAGGTTTGACCCGGTTCATGAATCACCACTTTGCCGAATCATCCGGCAAAAGTTTTAAACTGAGGAGATTGATCTGGCATAAAACCTTCTTTTCGGATTTCATAAAAAATTGTTAAAATTTATGGGAAAACTATGATCATTTAAGTAAACACTTTCATTGGTCAGGTGTTGGATTAAAATACATGTGGTAAAATTTTTATTCTTAGAAGAAACATCGCTGAAAAGTGACTCCATAATCATAAATGAAATGGTAGAAGAACAAAGATTCAGGGAAACAGATTATAATTTGGATGAACTCAAAGAAATGTCGGACAATAATCAGGAATTCATTAACAGGATGATTTATTTGTTTATAAAGAACTCTGAAGAGTCCATTGCAAAATTCAAACACCTGCTTGCAGATAAAAAATGGAGGGAAATAGGAGAGACTGCACATAAAATTCTTCCTTCATACCGGCATTTAAAAGTAGATCATATTGTTATTCTCCTTTCCCGGATAAAAGAAAAAACGCTGATAAATGCCGATTACGATGAGTTACCTCTGCTTATTCATAATACCATTGAACAAATGGAAACATTAATTCCGAAAATAAAAACCGAAATTAAATCCTAAACAGATTATTATTCTAGTTTTATAATATTTTAACATGGCAGGAAAGGGTGATAAATATTGATTAATAGCAATTTTTTATTTAGAAAATTGCTTTGGGTATTCTATACAGGTGCTGCCGGATAACCGCATTACATAAATATTATTAATTTTGTAAACAACTTTTTATGTTTATATTAGAAGGCAGGATGAATAATTGTAAAGGAAAACCCGATGGTTTTCCAATTTAGAAAAGACTATGAAAAGAATACTTGTCATTGATGATGATACCTATATATGTGAATTGTTAGTCAATTTTTTGCAGGAAAAAGGCAATGAAGTTCAGGGAGCATTTTCAGGTAATAAAGCCTTAAAGATAATCGAAAAAAATACCTTTGATTTGGTTCTGTGCGATTATCGTCTTCCCGATTCGGATGGATTGAAACTACTCAAAGCGATAAAGGGAAAAAGACCTTCCACTGCCGTGATTATAATGACCGCTTATGCCGATGTGAAAATGGCGGTTAAGTTAATTAAGAATGGGGCTTTTGACTATGTCACAAAACCCATACAACCTGAGGAAATATTAAGCCTTATTAATAAGGCTACTACGCTCGAAAGGGAACCCATAACCGAGGGAACCTTTAAAGGTGAATTTGTTACAGGTAAAAGTGAAAGCATCCTAAAAGTAATGAAGCACGTAAAAGCGGTTGCTCCAACAGAACTAACAGTTCTCATCGAAGGAGAAACGGGTTCAGGTAAGGAATACATTGCCAAGGCGATCCACTATGCAAGTGAGCGAAAAGATAAACCTTTTATTGCCGTTGATTGTGGGGCTATTCCTAAAGAGCTGGCAAATAGCGAATTGTTTGGACATATAAAAGGCGCATTCACCGGTGCCATCAATGATAAAAAAGGGTATTTTGAACAGGCAAAAGGAGGTACTTTATTTCTCGATGAGGTCGGAAACTTACCTTATGAAAATCAGGTGAAGCTTTTAAGAGCGCTTCAGGAAAGAATTATAAACCGTGTAGGTGATAATAAAACCATTAAAGTTGATGTCAGACTGATTTCTGCCAGCAATGATGATTTACTGAATCAGGTAGAAGAAAATGAATTCCGTGAAGATCTATATCATCGGCTTAATGGATTTAAAATTCATCTTCCTTCTTTACGTGAGCGGAAAGAAGATCTCATGGAGTTTGCCCGTTTTTTCACCGAAAAAGCAAACAAGGCTTTTAATAAAAATGTGAAAGGCCTTGAAGATGATGCGTTAAAGCTTTTCCTAAGCTATAATTGGTATGGTAATATTCGTGAACTAAAAAATGTAATAAACCGGGCCGTTCTTTTAACCGAAAAAGATTTGATTACCGCTGATGTTCTTCCGGAAGAGATTCGCTATTTCAGACCGGATAAGACTGCGGCTAAAGCAAATGCCAGAGAAGAAGTGACCGATCTTAAAGAAGCTACACTTATTACTGAGCGAGAGGTAATATCCGATGCCCTGTCCAAAACCAATTACAATAAATCTAAAGCTGCAAAGTTGTTGAATATTGATCGGAAGACACTTTATAATAAGATTAAACAGTATAATATCGAGTTGGAGAAGAGTTAATGATTGCCCTTAAAATTCACGTTGTGAACAGATTTTAACTCTATCCCTGATAAGGATGTGTTTTCTGGATATATCTATATAGCTGCCGGAATTTTACCCTAACCGGATTCAAAGCCAAAAGCTCCAACACATCTGTCCAAAACCCAGCATTCCCGGCTTATCCTGCAATTCAATAATTTCTCGTTATCCATTCTGTAATTCTTTTCTGCCACACCTAAGATTCCTTATCATATTGCATGATTAATTCCCGGAAAAGATTACAGGCCATTCTGAATGGGGAATATCTGGTTAAAATGGGGAATTTTTCAGCATAATACCTCACCAAACGAAATAAGCTAATTTTATTTAAATTATTGAAATCTAATAGATTATTCATTTTTATTGACTTTTTTGACGTTGTGGCATAGTCTTTTATACACTGCTTACTATTAACTAATAAAATAACTTTGTATATGACACAAATGGAATTCAACCGTTCACTGATTGGTATGGAAGAAAATCTTAAATCATTCGCAAATAGTCTGGTCAGAAATGAAGATGAAGTTAATGATCTGGTCCAGGAAACTTACCTTAAAGCACTTAAAAATCGGACAAGGTTTATCAACAGTGACAGGCATAATTTAAGAAGCTGGCTTTATACCATACTAAAGAACACATTTATTAACCAATACAGACGGAAAAAAAACGGACCATTTCAGCCTTGTGATACAGAAAATGATCAAAATGTGAAGGCTACCCACAAGGATTTCAATCCAGAATCCTCTTATTATGATAATGAATTGAGAGATACCCTTAATAACTTGAGTAGTAATCTTAGAATTCCCTTGGAAATGAGCCTGTCAGGTTATAAGTATCGAGAAATATCTGATGAATTGAATTTAAAGATTGGTACGGTGAAAAGCCGGATTTTCATTTCCAAGAAGAAACTTCAAAAAATGATTGACCAAAACTAATTCCGTTGGTAACGTGATTATGCAGGGCCATTTTTTGACCAGGCTTATGTGGGATAACCACCACGTTTGGGTATAAAAACAACATTTGCACAGCCGTTTTTTTTCAAAAACCTGCCTCTGAACAAGCCGGAAGCAGGTTTTTTTCGATCTGAAGTTAGGAAAGGCATGTTTTTTTTTAATTTATCAGTGAAAAATAAAATTAAAGTAAATCAGAAATAAGAAGAGAATTATCCATACAATATGTCTTATATCTTACCCGATTTGGATTATGATTTTGATGCACTTGAACCTTATATTGATGCCCGGACCCTTGAGATTCACTATACCAGGCATCACACCAGTTATTTGAGTGGATTTAACAGAGCTATAGAAAACACGCCACTTGAAACCGAGACCCCTGTGCAAATTTTTAATAAGGTATCGGTTTACCCCGATGTGATCAGAAATTATGGTGGAGGGTTCTATAATCACTTATTGTTCTGGCAGTTTCTTAGTCCCCAAAAAATGAAATTAGCAGATATTGGTCTTGCCGATGCCATAAATCAGTATTTCGGGACCCTGGAAAATATGAAAATGGAGTTCTCCGAAGTTGCAGTAAATCATTTTGGCTCTGGATGGGTCTGGCTTCTCAAACGAAATGAGGGCGAACTGATCATTTGTGCAACACCTAACCAGGATAATCCACTTATGGATGTGAGCAGCATACAGGGAACACCCATACTTTGTCTGGACATATGGGAACATGCTTATTATCTCAAGTATCAATATAACAGAGCAGAATATGTACGGGCATTCTGGAATATTGTAAACTGGGACAGGGTGGCAGAACTTTATAACCGATAATTTTTATCGATTTTTATATTAATTAAACAAAAATTTATCAAAATGTCAATGTATCATGAACCTACAGCGGACCTTACAAAAGAAAGCCGCGATTATGTAAGGGCATTAAATTCTTTAAAAGAAGAAGTTGAAGCCATAGATTGGTATCAGCAACGATTGGACGCAACTTCAGATGCCCAATTAAAAAAAATTCTCAAGCACAACCGGGATGAAGAAATTGAGCATGCCTGTATGATGCTTGAATGGTTAAGAAGAAATATGGAAGGCTGGGATGATGAACTCAAAACCTATCTTTTTTCAGATAAGGATATAACAAAAATTGAAGATGACTAATTAAAAAAAACATGGACATGAATATTTTAAGAAGAAATCTTGCCCCGTTAACCGATAATGCATGGGCTGAGATAAACAATACCCTTAAAGATATTTTGAATACCCATCAAACCGCAAGAAAATTCGTGGATATTGACGGTCCAAATGGAATCGATTATGGGGGTGTTTCTACCGGAAGATTAACCATTCCTTCTGAACAAACTCAAAAGGGTGTGAATTATGGGATCCGGGAATTTTTACCCTTGATTGAAATCCGTAAACCATTTGAATTGGACATGTGGGAACTGGATAATCTGGAAAGAGGTGCAAAAGATGTAAACCTCGATGCTCTTGAAGATGCCGGAGAAGAGATCGCTCTTTTTGAAGAAAATGCCATCTATGAAGGATTTCAAAAAGCCGGTATTAAAGGCTTGAGGCAAGCTTCTAAACATGATGTGGTAAAGTTACCCGATAAAACGGACCATTTTCTGAAAGAAATTGGCAAGCAGGTTCTCAATTTGCAGCGGGAATCGGTGGAGGGACCTTATACCTTAATCATAAATGCTCAGCAATGGCTGCGACTAATTAATCTTAGTCAGGGCTATCCGGTTTTAAAGCAACTGAATGATATCCTTGGCGGACAGGTTCTTATTAATCATGCCAATAAGGATTCTTTCCTTGTAAGTCAGCGTGGTGAAGATTATGAACTAATTCTTGGACAAGATATTTCCATAGGCTATGATTACCATGATGCTGAAAAAGTTAAGCTTTACCTTACCAGCTCATTTACTTTCAGGGTGAATAGCCCGGAAGCGATTGTCGCATTTGAAAACACTTAATAATACGAAAGACAATAATAATGAAGATACTTACGCTTACTATGAACCCGGTGATCGATAAAAGTACACAGGCCGAAATGGTGTTGCCAAAAAAAAAGAACAATCCTTGTGAAGTCATCGTTCTTTCTCTCGGATCCAAGGGATCAATGTTGATTCAGCAGAATAAAAAACCTGAATATATAATCCCTCTGGCTATGCCTGTTAAAAGTGCTGTGGGTGCAGGAGATTCAATGGTGGGCGGTATCATTACCGGATTAATTCAGGGAATGAATGTTTCCGAAGCAACCCAGTATGGTGTGGCTGCAGGAACTGCTGCTACACTCACTGAGGGTTCTCAATTATGCAGAAAAGAAGATACGGAGGAAATATTTGAAAGGTTAAAATCCTCCAGAATAATGAACGATCCAAATGAACAGACAAATTTTTAAACTTCTTATTTTACTCGCATTGTTAAATTATAAATGGATAAGTACGCAAAACAGGGACAATTAAATGGATGAAATCTATAAATACGAAATACTAAAAGCAGGAGAAATAAAGCCCCAGGGATGGATTAGGAAGCAACTGGAAACCGATTTGGAAGAGGGATATATCGGTAAATTCCATACCGTCCATCCTACCGTTAATAAGAATGTTTTTGTTAAACAAAACCTATTGAGTAAAAGGAAATATGGCTTACGAAAAGAATGGTGGAGTGGAGAACATGAAGGGTATTGGAAAGATGCGGTTATCCGGATGGCTTTCCTGACGGGAAATGCAGAATATATAGCAAGGGCAAAAGAATGGATGGAGGAACTTATTGATAATACCGGGGAAGATGGATATATTGGCATTTACGCCGATTGTGATGAACCCGATTGCCGGTTTCATCATGTGAGAGGAAATGGTGAACTTTGGGCCACAAGCCGGATTTTAATGGCAATGCTGGCATATTATGAATATACAGGCGATAAACGAGTGCTTGAAGCTTCAGAAAACGCCGCAAAACTTATCATGGCGAAATATAAGGAGAAGAATTATTTTGCTGTCACATCCAGGGGCGGTGGTGTTAGTCATGGTATTGGCTTTTTTGAAAACCTTGAATGGCTCTATCGAATTACACGGAATGAGGATTATCTTGAATTTGCCAGAAAATTATATCAATATTTTAATAATGGAATTGTCAGAGATGATGACTTGAAAACCGACAGGCTCCTGAATGAAGATTTACTCTTCGTGAAACACGGGGCTCATATTGCCGAAGGCTTATTCGTGCCTGAATTTATTGCCGGGATAACCCACAATAAAAAAGACAAAAAGGCTGCTGAACAAGTCATGGTCAAACTAGCCCAACATATTACTCCCGGCGGAGCAATGAGATGTGACGAATGGATAAGAGGAAGAAAAGGGAGTGCGGATGAACGATATGAATATTGTGGGATTGCTGAGATGATAAGCCCTTTGAATAAGATCATTTCATTCACCGGAAATATTAGCCTGGCGGATATTATTGAAACCATGACATTTAATGCCGGACAGGGATCCAGATTCCCGGTTCTTAAGGCACTTTCCTATTTAACTTCCGATAACAGAATAAAAATAAACCATCGGGAAATAGCCAAAAGAGAAAGTTATGATGCCGCACATCTTGCCGCAGTATGCTGTGTGCTAAACGGAGGAAGGCTAATGCCTTATTTCGTGGAGGCAATGTGGATGAAGGAAACCAAAAATGAAGGACTTCTTGCTTTGTTTTACGGACCTAATGAACTGGTAACCACTATAAAAGGAGTTGATGTTCAGATTGTTGAGAAAACTGCCTATCCCTTTTCAGATCAGGTGAAATTTCATATTCAACCGGAATCGGAGGTTGAATTTCCTTTAATCCTGAGAAAAGCTCATAATTGCAAAAATATCGATATTAAAATACCCGAAGGTGCAGATCTGGTCGAAGAGAAGGATCGTTTTATAATAAGGAACAAATGGAAAAAGGGAGATGAGGTTGAACTAAAATTCAATTTTGATGTCAAACAAATAGAACAGGCTCCTTCTCGAACTGTAAAAGAGGGGGGCATTTATCTAAAAAGAGGAGCTCTTGTATATGCGCTTCCTTTTGAACATCAGATTAAGAAAGTTAAAGAATATCGAAGCAGTGGCTTTTATCGATATAATATCAAAGCAAAAAATAAGGATGCCTGGAGTTATCACCTGATAACTTCAGAAAAAATGGAGTTTATTCCATTGCCAAAAAATAAAAATGTGAGCATTCCATGGAATGAACCGGAAACGGGATTAAAAGTGTGGCTTGAAACCGACAATGGAGAAAAAAAAGCTTTTACACTTGTCCCTATGGGAAGTACCATATTCCGGCGCGTCACATTTCCGGTCAGCTATAACTATTAAATACATAAGATATGAGAGAAAATGTCAGCATTATTATTTGTGCCTATAATGAGGAAAAGACGATCGAAAATGTAATCCGGAAATGCTATGAATTCAATTCTGATAGTGAGATTGTTGTAGTGGATGACGGCTCCGATGACAGCACCGAAGAAATTCTTCATAATCTCAATCAGGAAATCCCTTTTAAGAATGTCCGTCTAAAGGAAAATGGAGGAAAAAGCAATGCGATGGTTGTGGGTGTTGAAAATTCTACCCGGGATGTTGTTCTTTTCTTTGATGCCGATGTGAAAGGAATCAAAGAAGTCCATTTTCATCAGTTGCTTGATCCGGTATTAAGTGAAGTCAATCCTGTTGATATGGTTCTTGGATCACCCTCGGAAACGCTTATCGATTACAGGATAAATCCGTTTAAAAGCCTGACCGGAGAAAGGGCATTAAAGCGTAAGGACCTATTGCCGATACTGGAAAATATCCGGGATATTCGTTTTGGTGTGGAAACCTACATAAATTTGTATTTTCAGGCTCATGGAAAGATCGTAAAATATACCCTGCTGGAAGGTTTGATTCATCCTACAAAGTATGATAAAACTACCTCTGGAAAAGCTACCCGTGAATTTATAACTGAAGGAAAAGAAATAGCGGTAACCTTGCTCCAAAATTATGATTTGATTACCAAAAGAATAGGAAATTCTTTTGAAGAGCAAGGAGAAAAAATCAAAGACAGATTTAAAAATTTGCAGGATGAAATCAATGAAAAAATACAGGTGCTCTTAAGAAATAATGGATAAGAAAAGGGTATACAGATCAATTATATTCCTTACTGTTGGTATACTTATTTTCTGGTTTGTATTCAAAGATACAGATTGGGACAGCCTGGGAGAAGAATTGAGAAAATTCAGCGGATTCTGGATCGGAACTTCAGTTATTCTGAATATTATGAGTCAGATGATAAGGGCAATAAGATGGAAAATGCTTTTTAAACCCCTGGATTATTCTCCCCGTACCTCGAACCTTTTTTTTGCTATTCTTATTCTCGCGTTTACCAATCAGATCATTCCCCGGGGGGGAGAGATCGCCAGACTTGGGACCGTTAACCGCTATGAAAAAATTCCTTTTGCCAAACTCCTGGGAACCGCCCTGGTGGAAAGGTTGACCGACCTGATCATTCTGCTGCTTATTTTTATTGCATTGGTAATATGGCAGTTCCCTTTTTTTCAGAAAATTCTCGCATTGCCGGAAATAAACCCCGAAAATATAAGCTGGCAAAAAGGATTATTGATAGCAGGTCTGTTTCTGATCGTGCTTATTGCCTTACGCATTGCCATCAACCGCTATAAGTTCTTCCAAAAGATCAAACTTAGCCTCAGAAAGATAAAAAATGAGGTTTCTGAAGGCTTTCGGTCACTTTCCCGGGTAAAAAACAAAACACTTTTTTTCAGCCTTTCGTTTTTAATTTATGGGCTTTGGTTAATGATGCTATATGTTCTGTTTTTTGCCTATCCTCCTACCAATCATCTTTCTTTTGAATCCGCAGCTTTTACCTTTGGACTGGCTACCCTTGCATTTCTGTTGCCCATTCAGGCAGGCATAGGTGCCTGGCATTTTGTGGTAATTCAATGTTTGTTATTGTTCGGAATAGAAGGTGAATCGGGGAAAGTTTTTTCTCTCGTAGCGCACGCGGTAACTAATCTGGCATATATCCCCCTTGGAGCAATTGCTATAGTGCTGCTGTTTCTGCTGAATGGGAGAAAAAGGGAAATAAAAATCTGACAGGTTCAAATGAATGAATGTTAATCATGAATCCAGGACGGAAAAGAATACGGCCATAACAACTTATTCTTACATTACTTAATATCTTGTGGAAATGTATCGATTTATGTGAAAATATTCCTCAGTCGTTTACATGATTCTCCTTCAGATAGATTAAATTCCCTTTTTTGGATCCCAAATGGTTTCCTCTTATATTTTCTTCCAATTACCCCACTTTTACAGGACATTTCGCTAATTCCGGGTTTTGGTTTTTTAGAATAGTTCGTGAATACAGTCCGATTTTGCGGAAACATGGCATGAATTTTCCATTAGTAGAGATAAAAAAAATAAAAAATGGATTTAAATATCAACGCATTGGGCTTATTTTATCTCATTTCACTGGCATTGGTTATCACCTTATTCTTTACGCATATACTCCGGATTAAAGGTCCCTGGGGTAGTTTCTGGACGTTTTTTTTAATTTTGTTTCTCATTGTGGTAACCGGAGAAGCATGGGTGGAGCCGAGGGGACCCTATTATAAGGATGTTTATTGGTTACCCCCTTTGGCTGTAGGCCTGGTTATTGCATTATTGCTTGCTTCTACGACTCCCAGCCCGAAAACGCGGAGCAGGATTGCAGAAAAAAGAAAGGAAAGTGACAAGAAATCCTCTGCCCTGGCTCTGGGCACTTTTTTCTGGTTTTTATTGATATTTATGCTGGTACTGGTAGTACTGGGCTTTTTTACCAATCCTCATATTGTTTAACATTTAAAACTTAATATGTCATGAAAAAAGTATTATATATAGCATTATTAAAATCCTTATTGGCAACCCTACTCCTTCTGCCTACCGGAAATGCAGAGGCTCAGGACCAGGAAAAGTCTTATCTTTACCTGGAGGAGATACAGGATGAAAATGTTGAGACCCTTCACAGAATTTTTCGCATTACCCGGGAATACCCCGCATTTTCTTATGAATATGAATTTGAAAATGGTGTACTGAAAAATCTTATCATCCGGGGGGTGGATGATAATCGGGACTGGAAAAGGCTGAGCGTTATGCTCATAGATCTGAAAAGTGACCGAAATAAGATCAATAATAAGAAGAACCGTATTGGAGTTTATTATTCAGTTGATAAAGAAGCCGAGCCCGTTGAAGGTGAGGAAGAATTCCGGCGCGAAATTCGACAGCAAATTGTATACCCTGAAAATGCTGAAAACCGGGGAATTGAGGGTACACTGTTCGGAATGGTAGTCGTTGACGAAGAAGGTGAAATTCCCTTTGTAGCCATTAACGAAGATGTTGAAACTTCTCGTGAAAATCTCCTGAAAGATATGGAAAAGGAACTGGTTGCTGCCATAAAAGAAACATCCGGAGAATGGGAACCGGCAAAAGTGGAAGGAGAGAATGTTCCTTCTCTTGTGGTTATCCCTGTAAAATTTTGATGTTCGGGCTAACCCTTTCCTCCCTGGATTTATCTATTAAAATCAAAACTAATGGTG
>CAZQOV010000047.1:0-19583 GCA_964595055.1 uncultured Bacteroidaceae bacterium
TTTTGTTCAATCCTACAATGATAAATATGCGTATTATACCACAATCAGAGAAGGAGGTGTGGGAGCAAAAGATCTTTATAAGATTACTTTTCTGGGTTCAGAAAAAGAATTATTGATGGTTAAAGAAGATGTTATGATAGCTTCAGTTCTGGATACCCTGAAAAAAGGGTTTTTCAGCCTTCCCGAACCCGTGCATATAGATTCTTTCTTTTATTTGACAGGAAGGGTTTTGGATAAAGATTCACGGGAACCTTTACTGGGAAAAATGGAATTTATTGATATTGAAAATTCTGAGGTTGTATCCACTGCAATTTCTGCTGATAGCGGTATTTATACTGTTAAATTCCCTGAACCCAAAAAATACGGTGTTGAAATCATTGTGAAAGATTACCTCTTCTATCTCGATGTTGTTGATATGACTAATGCTTCTGCTGATGAAGCCACGGTTAAAAATTTTGAACTGGAGAAGATTGAGGTAGGCACCAAAGTAGTTCTTGAGAATATATATTTTGAGACAGGTAAAGCAGTTTTAAAATCAGAATCATTTGAACAACTGGATCAGGTAATAGAATTGTTGCAGAATAATGAAACACTTAAGATGGAAATCTCAGGGCACACTGATAATACCGGCTCATTACAGGTGAATACCAAACTTTCGGAAGACAGAGCAAAAGCTGTAGTTAATCACCTAATTTCCAAAGGTATTGATAAAGAAAGGCTTGAGTGGAAAGGGTATGCCTATACACAGCCCATTGCACCAAATGATACCGAAGAGGGACGGGCCAAAAACAGACGGGTTGAGTTCAAGATACTATCAAAATAGTATGCTGTTTTTTCCATTGATTTCTCCCTTTTTCTTTACCCCAAATGGAGAATAATGTTCCAAAAAAACTTTATTTCTCTTGAAAAAGAAATACATTTGTAGGGGATTTCAAGGTACCCGGAATCCGCTCCAGGATTATTAAATCAAATAAACAGAATGGCTAAAAAGACTGTTTTTTACGAGTTGCACCGCAGAGCTGGCGGAAAAATGATTGAATTTGCCGGATATGAAATGCCGGTGGAATATTCAGGTGTGAATATTGAACACATCAATGTGAGGGAAAAGGCGGGAATTTTTGATGTATCCCATATGGGGGAAATATGGGTGAAAGGTCCTGCTTCCCGTGATTTTGTTCAGAAAATGACCAGCAATGATGTAGATAAACTTACTCCTGGTAAGATCCAATATTCCTGTCTGCCCAATAAAAATGGCGGCATTGTAGACGACTTGCTCGTCTACCACTACGAAAAGGATAAATATATGCTGGTTGTTAATGCCTCAAACATTAAGAAAGATTGGGATTGGTTGAATGAGAATAACAGTGAAGGTGCAATACTTGAAAATGCATCTGATGACATTTCATTATTAGCCTTACAGGGACCCCTGGCACTAAAAATTCTTCAAAAATTATCCGATCATGATCTGTCAGATATTAAGTATTATCATTTCAGGTTCGGAGAACTGGCTGGAATCAGGGATATAATTATTTCGAATACCGGATATACTGGTGCAGGGGGATTTGAATTATACTTTCATAATGAAAAAGGTCCGGAGTTATGGGAAAAAATTATGGAAGCAGGAAAGGAATTTGGATTAATTCCTGCCGGGCTTGCGGCCCGGGATACCTTAAGACTCGAAATGGGGTTTTGTCTTTATGGTAATGATATTACGGATGAGACATCTCCAATTGAAGCCGGTCTGAGCTGGATCACCAGGCTGAATGAACACAATCATTTTATCGGCCGGGATATTATTGAAGCGCATAAAAATGAAGGAGTAAACAGAATATTAGTGGGTTTTGAGATGCAGGAAAGAGGGATTCCAAGACAACATTATCCCGTTTTGAGCTTGTATGGAGAAGAAATCGGTGAAGTTACTTCCGGAACACTATCACCCATGACAAAGAAAGGAATAGGTTTGGCTTATGTAAAAAAGAGTTTTTCCACGGAAGGGACTTTGATAAATATTGGCATCAGGAACAAAAATTTGAAGGCCAAGATTGTAAAACCCCCCTTTTATAAAAAGAATGTATGAGCTCAAAAAAGGTAAATAAAGTTGAGGTTTGCCTGTCTCCGGCTCTTTATCCATTCTTCGAAAATCCCTCTGCTGTTGCTGTTGTGGTTGACATTTTGAGAGCGTCATCAGCTATTGTTACGGCATTTATGAACGGGGCAGAAAGGATTATACCTGTGGGAACAATCGAGGAAGCAAAGAGAATGAAGGATAAAGGGTATATGGTGGCAGCCGAAAGAGATGGTCTGGTAAAAGATTTCGCTGATTTTGGAAATTCTCCTTATAATTTCACAAAAGAAAGAGTCCAGAATAATTCGATTGTTTATTCAACCACCAATGGAACTCAGGCAATTCAACTTGCTTCTTCAAGTCATTCTGTGGTGGTGGGAGCATTT
The DNA here is from genome assembly GCA_964595055.1 of uncultured Bacteroidaceae bacterium. Classification (GTDB taxonomy): domain Bacteria; phylum Bacteroidota; class Bacteroidia; order Bacteroidales; genus CAYRTD01. The sequence continues at coordinate 2,452 of CAZQOV010000047.1, forward strand.
CTGAATTTACAGGCAATTGTTGATCATCTTTTAAGAATGGACCGGGATGTATTGATTTTCTGTGCCGGATGGAAAAATAAATTTAATCTGGAAGATACACTTTTTGCCGGTGCTGTTGCTGAAAAACTACTGGTGCATGAAAATTTCAATACCATATGCGATTCTACACTTGCTTCCCAGGACCTGTGGAGAATAGCCAGGAAAGATTTGCGAAATTATATTGAAAAGGCAGCCCAGAGACACCGGTTAAAAAAGAATAAGCTGGATGATGTAATTGATTATTGTCTTATTCCCGATCAGACCGATATGATCCCATCCCTTAAGGATGATTACCTGATTAGACTTTAAGTATATTTTTTGTGAATTAATGAACAATTTAAGGGATTTATTAACGTAATAAGGTTTTTGCCTTAAGAATCGTAATTAAATTCCTAAATTTATATCCGAATTGAAGAATCTATAAAACCATCAAAAAATGAAAAAACATAATTTTTACGCCGGACCTTCCATATTATCTGAGTTTACCATAGAAAACACAGCCAAAGCTGTGCGTGAACTTGAAGGAACAGGTCTTTCAGTAATGGAAATATCACATCGCAGTAAGGATTTTATGGCAATAATGGACGAAGCTCAGGACCTTTTCAAAGAGTTGCTGAGTATTCCTGAAGGCTATTCCGTCTTATTTTTACAGGGAGGTGCAAGTCTCCAGTTTTGCATGGTACCCTACAATCTTCTTGCAAAAAAAGCTGCATATCTCGATACCGGTTCATGGGCAAGCAAAGCCATTAAAGAAGCGAAATTATTTGGAGATGTAGAAGTAGTAGGTTCTTCAAAGGAAACCGTTTACAATTATATTCCAGAAAATTATCAAGTGCCTCCGGATGCCGATTATTTTCATATTACCACCAATAATACCATTTACGGAACTGAAATAAAAGAAGATCTGGGAGTTGGTGTTCCCCTGGTGGCTGACATGTCATCTGATATATTCAGCCGTCCAATGGATGTTTCCAAATATGCCCTTATCTATGGAGGAGCACAGAAAAACCTGGCGCCTTCAGGGGTGACTTTTGTGATTCTAAAAGATGATATTCTGGGAAAAGCAGATCGTCAGATTCCAACCATGCTGGATTACCGTACCCATATTGATAAAGGTTCAATGTTCAATACACCCCCGGTAGTTGCGATTTATGCAGCCTTACAAACCTTAAGATGGTATAAAGAGCAGGGTGGGGTGGAAGGAATGTATAGGCTCAATCTGGAAAAAGCAGATATGCTATACACTGAAATTGACCGGAATAAACTATTTAAACCTACAGTTATTAAGGAAAAGGACCGGTCAATCATGAATGTGACATTTATTATGAATGATGAATATAAAGATAAGGAAGCCGATTTTCTTGAATTTGCCAGTTCAAAAGGAATGGTTGGGATTAAGGGACACCGTTCAGTGGGAGGTTTTCGGGCTTCTATATACAATGCTATGCCGGTCGATAGCGTCAAAGCACTGGTTGAAGCCATGAAGGAATTTGAAACCAAGGTATAAAAACCAAGGTATTTTTTCATTTCTTTTGTTACAAATGAAATTCAAATTATAAATAAAAAACTCAAAATTATGAAGATCTTAGTTGCAACAGAAAAACCTTTCTCTAAAGCAGCAGTAGATAAAATTCGGGAAGTAGTAAGGGATTCGGGTAATGAATTTGCGCTGCTTGAAAAATATAGCGATCAAAATGAACTGGTTAATGCAGTAAAAGATGCTGATGCTCTCATTGTAAGAAGTGATAATGTAGATGCCGAGGTACTTAATTCAACTGAAAAACTGAAGATTGTAGTCAGAGCCGGAGCCGGATACGATAATATCGATCTGGATACTGCCTCTGAAAGGGAAATCGTAGTAATGAATACTCCCGGGCAAAATTCTAATGCTGTGGCTGAGCTTGCCTTCGGAATGATGGTCTATATGAACCGTAATGGATTTACTCCCGGAACAGGAACAGAACTCAGAGGCAAGAAACTGGGAATCCATGCTTATGGTTATGTGGGAAGGATTGTTGGAATGATCGGAAAAGGATTTGGCATGAAGGTATATGCTTTTGATCCATTTATTGACAAAGTATATATCGAAAATGACGGAGTAAAATCTGAAAACAGTGCAGAGGAACTTTACAGCAAATGTCAGTATGTTTCAGTAAATATACCGGCAAACGAGAAAACCCGCCAGTCCATTAACTACGAGCTTTTAAAAGTTATGCCAAAGGGCGCTACTCTTGTAAATACCGCCCGCAAAGAAGTCATACATGAAGATTCCCTGTTGAAGATGTTTCAGGTTAGAGAAGATTTTCGATACCTGTCCGATGTTGCCCCCGATTGTAAGGCAGAAATTGAAAAAGAATATCCTGGAAGATACTTCTTTACACCAAAAAAAATGGGTGCACAGACAGCCGAAGCGAACCTGAATGCAGGGCTTGCTGCAGCCAACCAGATTGTTAAATATTTTACCGATGGAGAAGTTCAATTTAAAGTGAACTGATTAAAATTAAAGGAACTCTATGGCAATAATTAAAGCATTCCGGGGATATCGTCCCCGGAAAGAATATGTTAAGGAAATCGCCTCCCGTCCTTATGATGTATTGAATTCGGAGGAAGCCAGGGAAGAAGTGAAAGGCAATCCACATTCCTTTTTGCATGTGGTCAAACCGGAAGTTGACCTTCCCGAAGATGTAGACCTGCATTCCAATGTGGTTTATGACAAAGGAAAGGAAAACCTGGATAAGTTGATCAGGGAGGGTATATTTCAGCAGGATGAGGAGCCTTCTCTCTATATCTACGCACAAACTATGTTTGGAAGGACTCAGTACGGAATTGTAGCTTGTGCATCTGTGGAAGACTATATGAATGATGTTATTAAAAAACACGAACTTACACGTCCCGATAAGGAAGAAGACAGGATGAATCACATCCGCGTAACCAACTTCAATGCCGAACCTGTTTTCTTCTCATATCCCGATCATGAAGGGCTGGATGCCATAGTCAAGAAAATCGTCAAGGAAAAACCCGTTTATGATTTTACCACCGAGGATGGAGTGGGCCATCATTTCTGGGTAGTGGAAGATAAAGATACCATTAAAAGCATTGAAGAAATTTTTGACCGGGATATTGATTCTACCTATGTCGCTGACGGACATCATCGTACTGCTGCAGCTGCGCATGTGGGAAATGAAAGAAAGAAACAGAATCCTGATCATAAAGGAGATGAAGAGTATAATTATTTTCTGGCCGTACATTTTCCTGCCAGCGAGTTGACCATTATTGATTATAACCGGGTGGTTAAAGATTTGAATGGTCTCTCGGATGAAGAGTTTCTTGAAACGCTCAATGAAAATTTTATTATCGAAGAAAAAGGAGAGGAGATCTATAAACCCTGCTGCCATCATAATTTTTCCATGTATTTGAACGGGAAATGGTATTCACTTACCGCTAAAGAGCATAGCTATGATGATGAAGATCCAATTCGGAGTCTCGATGTTACGGTGCTCTCAGAAACTATTCTTGATCCTATCCTGGATATTAAAGACCTGAGAAAATCACAGAGAATTGATTTTGTTGGGGGCATTCGCGGATTGGGTGAACTGAAAAAAAGAGTGGATAGTGGTGAGATGAAAGTGGCTTTTGCCCTCTATCCTGTCTCAATGAAACAATTAATGGACATAGCCGATACGGGAAATATAATGCCTCCGAAAACAACCTGGTTTGAACCAAAACTGAGGAGCGGGCTGGTGATTCATTCACTGGAGTAGGGGGAGAATGGTGTTGGTGACCATAGCGATGTTAGTGATGTTAGCGATGTTAGCGGCTGAAGTGATTTTACCGGCTGAACCGATAATCTTCACCATTATCCCACCAGAATATCTTTCTCCCTCACCACAACCCGAGTGTATTCAAAAATTCAATATTTTGCCTGACGCTTTGAGCTGAAATATCTACCAGTTTCTTTTCTTCTTCATTGAGTTCTATTTCAAGGATGTCTTCAATACCTCCTTTTCCAAGCTTTACCGGCACTCCAAAGAATATATCTCTTAGTCCATATTCGCCTTCAAGATAGGCAGAACAGGGAAAATATCTTTTTTGATTTCTTACTATTGCTTCTACCATTCGAGCTACAGCATATCCGGGAGCATACCATGCAGATTTCCCCATGAGGTTAACCAGCTCTCCTCCACCTTTTCGTGTTCTTACCACAATTTCCTCAATTTTTTCAGTATTGAGGATCTGGTTTACAGGCACTCCGGTAAGTGTGGTGTATCGGGGCAACGGTACCATATCATCTCCGTGGCCTCCCAGTGTAACTGCCTGAATGTCTTTCACAGAACATTCAAGTGCGTCTGCCAGAAAGGCTTTATATCTGGCCGTATCGAGCAAGCCGGCCATTCCCATAACCTTTTCTGCTGGTATTCCTGCTGTTTTATAGGCTACGTACGACATGGCATCAAGAGGATTGGAAACAACAATTATGATGGCATTAGGGGAATGTTTAATAATATTTTCCGTAACCGTTTTCACTATGTTGGCGTTGGCAGTTAGCAGGTCATCTCTGCTCATTCCGGGTTTTCTGGTAAGTCCAGAGGTAATGATTACCACAGAAGACCCGGCTGTGGTTTCATAATCCTCTGTTACTCCTATGGTTTGCGTGTCAAAAAGGGCCAGTGGTCCCATTTGCTGTATATCCAAGGATTTTCCTTCGGCTAATCCTTTGATGACATCAAGAAGGATAACATAATTTCCAATCTCTTTCTCTGCCAGTATATTGGCAGCAGTAGCGCCAACATTTCCTGCTCCTACAACCGTAATTTTCATCTTATTATCAGTATTTGGCTTGCAATAATAATTATTTATTTTATTTTTCAGGGAAGGGTTTAACCTAATTTTATGTTAATGATTGTAGTTATACCATTGTTTAAATTCAGGATATCACAAAAGCTTAATGGTTGCCATTGAGTTTACCCGCTATTATGCTGCCATCATGATTTTAATCCGGATACAATCATACCCAGGAGACTATAGACCATTGTCAACCTCCAGTCACCCTTCACAAGCGAATTTACGGGTTTCTTGTTTACGTTCCTCATTCCCTGATTATCCTTCTCCCTTTCCCATTACCCTACTGTTCTTTTTTCATTATTTTTATTAATTTTGGTTCCATGTCTGAAACAGAAAAAAGATACAGGGATTTTATCGGGGAGCTGCCCGATAAAATTAAACTGGTAGCCATATCGAAAACCAAACCGGTGGATGATATTATGGAATTATATGAGCTGGGGCACAGGGTTTTTGGGGAAAATAAAGTACAGGAGCTTACCGGAAAATCAGAATCTTTACCCCGGGATATTCAATGGCATATGGTAGGACATTTACAGAGGAATAAGGTTAAGTATATCGCTCCATTTGTATCCATGATTCATTCCGTCGACAGTCAGAAATTGCTTAATACCATTGAAAAGGAAGGGGAAAAAAATGAAAGGTGCATTGATTGTTTGTTTCAGGTGCATATTGCCAGTGAAGAAACAAAATTTGGATTCAGCGAGGAGGAGTTGATTACATTACTGGACAATATAAATCCGGAAGACTACCCTCATGTCCGGGTAAAAGGTTTGATGGGAATGGCTACATTCACTGAAGATCTTGAGAAAGTCAGGTTAGAATTCAAAAAACTCAAATCCTTGTTTGATAGCATCCGTGATAATCCTGCTTATAATTATCCTGAATTTAAGGAGATCAGTATGGGGATGTCCAATGATTATAAGATTGCAATAGAAGAAGGATCAACGATGATCCGCATTGGAAGTTTAATATTTGGAGAACGAAAATACCACTAAATCATTTACTATGGCAAAACTACATGTTGAATATGCCGGGTTAACGCTCAGAAATCCTTTTATCGTAAGTAGTTCGGGACTGACCAGTTCTGCAGATCGGATTAAAAAACTGGATAATCTGGGTGCAGGTGCTGTTGTGCTAAAATCTCTTTTTGAAGAACAGATTCGTTTTGAAAGTGGTCGCCTGGCTGAAAGTTCCAATTATCCGGAGGCTTATGATTATGTGAAAAATTACACGAGAGACAATTCGGTTTCAGAGTATTTAAGTCTTATAAGGGAAGCAAAGAAAGCGGTGCATATTCCGGTAATAGCGAGCATTAATTGTGTTTCCTCAGGAGAATGGATTGATTTTGCCAGAAAGATTCAGGACGCCGGAGCCGACGGCCTTGAAGTAAATATCTTTTATCTTCCAAATGACAAAAGCCGTGAACCAAAACATTATGAAAATCTTTATTTTGGCATTCTTTCCAAGTTAAAGGAAATTATCACCATACCGGTTATTTTCAAAATAGGAGCTCATTTTACCAATCCTACCCATTTCGTAAATCAGCTTTATTATCGAAAAGCCGATGCGGTAGTTCTATTTAATCGCTTTTATGCTCCGGATATTGATCTGGATGATATGAGTTTTACCAGTGCCGATGTATTAAGTTCTCCCTCCGACCTGCGAAATACATTCCGCTGGATTGGAATTATATCCTCAGAAGTAGAAAAGATTCATATCTCTGCATCAACTGGGGTTCATTCGGGAGAGGCAGCGGTAAAACTTCTGCTGGCAGGAGCACAGACGGTGCAGGTATGTTCAGTTCTTTACAAAAACGGACTGGATTATCTGACAGAAATGATCGATAAACTGGAGTCATGGATGCTGAAGAAAAATTACAAGACCATCAACGAATTCAGGGGGAAAATGAACTATTCTAACATTCCAGATCCGTCTGTTTATGAGAGGGCTCAGTTTATGAAGTACTTCTCCAATCTCACCTAGTGTTTGGGATGAATAATGGATTGAAGTTCATGAAGCAGCGTTTTTTTTTCTTCGCTAAGGTTCAATTTAGTCAGCTCAATTTTTGAAACCAGATTTTCACGTTCCAAATCTTCAAGCTGGTTTATATTTTCTTCAATTACAGTAAGGGCTTCAAAAGATGATTTATAATCCATCTTCAATGCTACATTGATAAAATATGCCAAATGTTTTGAGTAATCCAATCCGTTTTGCCAGCAGGAGCTAATCAGATGATGAAAACAATCCTCATTTTCATAATCTGGCAGGTTTTCCATGAAGGTATCAACAGACGACTGTTCATTCAGATCATTAAGGATGTTGTATACAGCATTTTCGACTTCCTCACAATAAGGCTTTTTCAGCACGGCCATGATTTCAGGTAAAAGATAATTATTTCCGGCATCCCTGAGATCTAGGAGAGTTTGCAGAACCACATCTTCACGTCCGGTTTTTAATTTTTTTATCCATTCTTTATCTTGTCTGCTTTGTTCCATATAAGAGCGTTTGTTTTTTGAAGAATTAGACACATTCAGTTATTTGCAGTTCTGAAGTTGGTCAAAAGCATCCTTGCTTCCATAGCGATAAGCTTTATTAAAACAGTAGCAGGCCATTTTCTTATTGTTAAGTTTTAATGCGGTCAATCCTTTCAAATAATAGGCATCTGCATTACGGGGATCAAGGTCAAGTGCCATCGAAAAATCCCTTGAGGCATATTCATAGGTTCTTGAGTTGTAATAGGTCTCACCTCTTGCCAGGAAATATTCGGATTTTGAGGAGTTCAGGTCCAGGGCACGGTTTAAACTTCTTAGAGCATCCAGATATTTGCCGGCTCCCATATGTATTCGTCCGTACTCATACCAGGCATGACTATCTCCCGGGAAAAACTGAAGATAGAACTGCATGTTTTCCTTCGCTTCGCTATACCGGTCCAAATGCCCCAGGGATTTAGCCAGCTGTGGGTAGAGCTCAAGAGAAGCGGGATTTAATTTTAAAGCCTGGCTAAAATCCTCCTCTGCATGTTTATAATTCTCCAGTTGATAGTTAACTTTTCCTCTCAGCGAGTAAAGCTCCCCATTTCTTTTGTCCTTATCAATTGCATTGTTAAGATCCTTTAAAGCCGGATTATAATTCTCCATTAAAATGTATATTTCGGCTCTTTTGGCCAGGAGGGGTGCTTCACTATAATTTTTTTCAATTCCCTGATTTAAGGTATGAATTGCTTCTGTATAATCTGAATTTTTTGCCAGATAATGTGCTTCTGCAAGTAATTTGTCGAAATTAGAGTAATGCCTGGAATTTCTCCAAAATTCGATCCATTCTTTGCGATTCTCAAAACGACTCAAATCACTGTCAAGAAGAATAGTACTTTCCGGTTTTTTATAATTTGAGCGAAGATGGATCTCAAGAAAATGAAGTGTCTTATTAAGGTTGTTCTGTTTTGCATATACTTTAGCAAGCATATACGATGCTAATCCGGTCTGGAGTTCTTCTGCTTTCAGGAAATCAGCGATGGCTTCTTCCAATAATCCTTTCTTGAAATAGCTTTTTCCGGAAAAATACCAAACCCGGGGATTTTTTTCATCCAATCCTTTACTCAGGCTAAAGGAGATCAGGGCAGAATCATACATTTCCTGCTTAAAGCTAGCAATCCCACGCAGGTAATTTTCTTCCGCCGATCTCTGACCCTTGACCATCAGAGGGATAAACAATAGCATGAGCAGGCAAAATATCTGATTAAAACTCTCCTTCAACATTTTTAGCTCCTTTTTCATGGTATACATGTATAAATCCTACTATATTTCTGACTTCAACTCCCGTTATGCGTTTTTCATATACATCACAGATATAATAATATACTCCCGGAGAGACCAGTTCATCGGTATCTTTATGTTTTCCATTCCAGTTAATGTTGGGGTCTTCCGTTTCAAATACGCTTTGTCCCCAGCGATTAAAAATTTGCATTTCAATTCTTTCAACATCCTGATATTCAAAAGGCCTGAGGATGTCATTGACGCCATCACCATTTGGACTGATAACATTCGGGATCGAATATTTATGACAATTGTCAATAATTACGGGTGCTGAAGGCAGACTCTCATTCCCAAAGGAATCGACAGCGGTTATATAATAACTGGCTGCAAGTCCATTTTCGGGATAATGAGTGTAAGTGGTATTGTTTCTTTCCTTTACACTGTCCAGAACAGCATGGGGAGTATTAAGATCAGAGGTGTAATAGATTCGGTATTTTATTACATCCTCAGAACATTCATCCTGTGAGGGAGTATAATACCAGTCAAGCCTGTTAAACAATGAATCACAGGCAGATTCAACATTTAAAAAGGGAGGACAGGGGGCAACGGTGTCAATGGGGGTCCCGCAATGGCGATGAGAGATATTTGTATTAAGAAATACATTATTGTTTATTTCTCTTCTTCCGTTTGAGATTACATAATAGCAATAGGTTTTTTCATTCATTAAACCCTCATCGATAAAGAACTCTTCTTCAGTATAAGCTATGGAATCGAATTGATTGGTTAGATCATTAAACCGATAGATGGAATAATTATCATTTAGCCATGGCACATTTCTTTTTATATTCAGAATAATTTCGTTATCCCTGGCAATGATATCAAGATAAATGGTGGAGGCTACCTCTGCACTGCCTATAAGAAACCTGTTACCAGGTTCATTGTTGTAAAGCTCTACGGAATAGGAGTAAGGAAATAATTCCGTATTTATCCCATTATCAAGATAGCTTGTATCGGTAAGATCGATTGTGTTAATTGAATCTATAATTTCCAGGTTATCCCCCCAGAGGTCATTTGAACGATAGATCAAATAAGTATAGGGACCATTTGCCGGAATAGTATCAAGCCCACCGGGCTGGGCCCAGGAAATAAAAATAGAACCCTCTGTTCCGTAGTCCGTAACTGAGGCGTTTAGAAGTCCCGGGGTACCGGGAATAAGTGATGTACAACTTTCTTCTGATGGAAAACTTTCTGATCCATCCGGGAGAATAGCTGTTATTCTATAGCAATATTCGATACCCTGCAATAATCCCTCTCCTTCATTTGTATCCAGGAAGCTGGTATCAGCATGGCTACTGGTACTTCCAATGCGCTCAAAACCTGAGGAAGCGGGTAAGCCCGGAGAACAGGAGTCATATACATATTCAGAAGCTCCTATTTTTCTGTAGATATTATATCCTTGAATGTTATTACAGGTATATTTTTCCCAGTTTACATTCGCTGATACAGATGAAGGCCTGACAACCGGAGTTGAGGGAGCAGGTCCCAGCACTTTAATGGATACATGGTCTATATCAATTAAACTCAGATCCGGGTTCTGGTCTTCGGTTTTTATTATAAGATTATAGGATTGGCTTCTGGGGTGGCGGCAGGAGGTTTCCCACGTAAAGAGCGAAGTTAATTCTCCAGGTTCTTTTGCGATTTCTTCATAATAGGCAGATCCATCTTCAAAGGCAAAGGGACCTCCGGTAAGTATATGTTTTAAATTATCACCATCTTCATCCGTAGATCTCACAGGAATTTCAATTCGAGTTCCTGCGGGCACACAAAAATCAGGAATGCTGTCATTAACCGGAGGTGAATTCTGGGTTCTGTAAACTTCAATCTGCATGTCCCGGGCAATATTTCCAATTTTAACCCCATCACGCCATTCCACAATGTTCATCGCAATATTATATATACCGGTATCAACAGGAGAATCCCAGATAAGATCGCCGGTAATGGGATCAACATAGAGGGTGTCACTGGCTTCCGGGAAAGTGTAATTTTCGATGGGCTCTCCATTTTCCTTGGTACATTCTGTCAATTCATATGAAATGCTGTCCCCATCAAAATCGAATGCAGCCGGATTATGAATAAATACCTGTCTGTAAGCAGCTTTGTCAATGGGAGGATTCAGGAGAACAGGAGTGCTGTTAATACCCAGTTCAGGACTGACGGTAATGATGGTTTTAATTGAAAAGACAACATTGACTGAACCGGGTATATTTTTTACGCCGAAATTTCTGTTTGGATCTTCAACCACTACTTCATATGTCCCTGGACCCGGATAGGTATGTCGTGCACGGTAAATATTAACCCTGTAATTATTTGGCAGTAACCAGAGCGTGTCGCGTTCAGCGGTGGAAACGGTATTATCACCCCACTGAACATCCAGCTCTGGCCGATTGGCTGCACTTAAAGTATAGGTAAAAGTCCTGATTTCAATCTCAAATGTCAGGTCATTAATTTGTTTAAGGGTAATTTCTCCCGCACGGTTATGTGTTGACCAGACAGGGGTTAAATTGAAAAGTAACAGAAAAAAAATCTGCAAAACTTGATATATAATCCTTCGGCTCATTATAATTTAATCCTTTGTTCAGTATGCCTGATATTAAATCGGTATCCATTCTGCTTATCACGGTAATTTATAATAACGAGATTTGTCTGATCCCCGTATATGTCCAGTAATAATTCATTCTTAATATAAATTTTCTTCATATTTTTTTTATCAAACCGATAGTAAAACCAGACAGATTCATCATCAATTTCGGCGTGATTTAATGATAACTTCAGGCGTTCTTTTTTGTTCAAAACGATAAATAATGCCTCATTCATGTATTGATCTATCAGTTTTTTACTGTCGGTGAATTCAGGATCATCATACTGCAATTCCCAACCATAATTATGATAAATAGCCAGTTGAAAATCATGTTTGAATAATTTAACAGCGATAGTTAGTTCATCATCACTAAATTCAATATTACATAAAGATACATGAATGGGATGAGCATTTACCAACCTTACTGATATTATCAACAACAGAATTATCAAAATCCTTTTCATCTCACAACAATTAAACCTTAAAATTAACTAAAAAATAGTTTTTTTCATCGATAGTCAATAAAATATCCTTTATCATATACTTTGCCGCTTCAGAGGATATTATTTTTTGTACTTTATTTTCTTCATGGGCATTTTCGCCTTGTATTTAAAATTTGGGATTGATCATATTTCTGATGTTCAGGGATACGATTATATTTTATTTATTTATTCTTTCATTAACCATTGTGTATCCCCTTCGTTCCTGGAAAAAATTTCTTATTCTGGTTACAGCATTTACCCTTGGCCATTCATTAACACTCTTACTTGCGACACTCAATCTTATCTCAATTCCTGCCGATTGGATAGAATTTTTTATACCGGTTACCATTTTTATCACTGCGCCGGTAAATACATCTCATAAAAATAACAAATTATATACCAGTTCCTATCGTTTTAAATATACGGCTGCTTTATTTTTGGGTTTGATCCATGGTGTGGGTTTTTTGAATTAATTACAGAGATTATTGGCGGGAGAAAAGCGTCTTTTTTACCCCTCCTTTCTTTTAATCCGGGAATAGAACTCAGATAAATCATGATTGTTTCGATAATTCTGGCGCTTACCCTGATATTCGTTGATATTTCCGGGGTAAAAAGAAGAGAGTGGAACCTGATTTTTCCGGTGGCGCTATGGGAATTTCAATGATTCTTTCATTTGAAAGAATACCCTGGTAAGCTACGGACTACTCCCGGCAAAGGTTTTCAGCACTTGAAATTTCAAGGTAGGAGGCACCATGTTTTCTTCCGAAATTCCCCCCAACTACTACCAGGATATCGTCTTTTTTAATTTTTTTCTTTTTCATCAGTTTTTTCAGTGAAGTTTTAACAAATTCCATGCTGTTATTGCTGTTGGGTATGTATTCAGGATAAACTCCGAATGAGAGTGCCAGCAAACGCATTGTTTCTTCTTTGTAGCACATGGCATGGATAATTTTTCTTCCCCGATAACCGGCCATATTCCTTATGGTTCTTCCTGAAAAGGTATCTGCTATAATGGCTTTGGCGTTCAACTTCAAAGATGCTTCCACAGCCGACCGGGTCAAATAAGATGATATTTCAGTACTGAGTTTGACGATTGCTGTGTCATGAATATCTCCGCGGCTTTTTTCGACATCCGTTGCGATCTTTGCCATGGTTTTAACCGACTCTTCAGGGTACTTGCCATAAGCAGTTTCACCACTGAGCATGATAGCATCGGTTTTAGAGTAGATGGCATTAGCAACATCACTTACCTCTGCTCTTGTGGGTCTGGGTTCTGTGATCATTGAATGAAGCATTTGAGTGGCAATAATCACAGGTTTTCTCCTTTCGATACACTTGTTTATGATCATTTTTTGAATTCCTGGTATCTTTTCATAAGGGATCTCTATTGCCAGATCTCCGCGGGCAACCATAATTCCGTAAGCATGATCAAGAATTTCATCAATTTTATCCACCCCTTCCTGATTCTCAATTTTTGCAATGATCTTTGCCTTGCTGTTTTTTTCATCAAGGATTTTTTGTACATCTATCATATCCTGCTTGTTCCTTACAAAAGAATGCGCAATGAAATCCAGGTTATGATCGGCTGCAAATTCAATATAATTGCGGTCCTTTTCAGAAATGGAGGGGAGGGTATAACTTGTTCCGGGAACATTAATGGATTTTCTTGCTTTAATAAATCCCGGGTTTTGGACTTCGCAGGTTAAAAATCTATCTTCCTTTTCAAGCACTTTTATTTCAAGGCTGCCATCATCGATAAGAATCAGAGTACCTTTGGGTGTTTCATTGCAAAAACCCGGATAACTGACATGAAATGTGTCGGCTGATGATTTTCCTTCCGGCTCACATCCCAGCCGTACTATATCCCCTTTTTTTACTTCCAAACTTTCTGTGTTCGGAGAGGTACGAATCTCAGGTCCTTTGGTATCGAGTAAAAGGGCTATTTTGTGGGATACTTTTCTGGTATTATTGATAATTTTCAGGGTTTGCTCAGGAGTTTGATGAGCAGTATTCAATCGGATCACATTCATTCCGGCCTTAGCCAGTTTTTTTATAAAATCAGGTTCACAATTTAAATCTGAAATGGTGGCAACTATTTTGGTCTTCTTCTTCATTGCTAGATGATTTGAGGTATATGTCAATTTGTAAAAACCAACATCTTAAAGTAAGCTTATGTTTCTGAAAAGCCCGCAAATATATAATATTTATGATAAGGATGGTTTATGGAGGATTAAAGTTTTTATTAATTTTCCAGGAATTGCTTTTTGACGGTACTGTCCATCGTCCATGATCTATCGTCCATTGTCCACCAAATCCCGCCACTGATCAAAAGAAAAGAACACTTCACACCACTGCTCGTAAAGGAAACTGAGATTTCACAGCCATTCAATCACGGAAAGTTTTACGAAAATATTCATTAAATTTAGGGTATGAACTGGGAAGATAGTTTAAAAGATTTTACACATTTTCTGAGGCTGGAGAAGTCTCTGTCAATAAATTCAATTAAGGCCTATAATAATGACCTGAAAAAACTTTTACAATACCTCGATTATGCTGGAATTCATATCGGGCCTGAGGAAATTGGTCAGGAAATTATTAAAGATTTTATAAAATGGATAAATGATTTGCAGATGAGTCAAAGAACCCAGGCCAGGGTTATTTCTGGGCTCAAGGCTTTTTTCAAGTTTTTACTGATTGAAGAAAGAATAAAAGAGGATCCGACTGCTTTGATTGAATCTCCAAAAATTTCCCGGATGCTCCCCGATATACTTAGCCTGGAAGAAATTGAAAAAATTGAAGCCTCCATCGATTTGAGTAAACCTGACGGACATCGAAATAAAGCCATTATCGGAGTACTTTATGGATGCGGGCTGAGAGTTTCTGAGCTCATCGAATTGCAAATAAGTGATATGAACCTGGATATGGGCTACCTGAAAGTCAGGGGAAAGGGTGATAAAGAAAGGTTTGTGCCTATTGGATCATCGGCAGTTAGAGAAATAAATCATTACCTTTCTCAAAGAAATGCGTTGACAAATATTTCTGAAGAAAGCAAAGATATTTTATTTCTGAATCGAAGAGGGAAAAATCTGACCCGTGTTATGATCTATACCATAACGAAAAATCTTGCCTTAAAAGCCGGAATTAAGAAAAAAGTAAGTCCTCATACATTCCGCCATTCCTTTGCAACACATCTGATTGAGGGAGGTGCGGATCTGCGTGCAGTTCAGGAAATGTTGGGGCATGAATCCATTCTTACCACCGAAATTTACACACATCTGGACAGAGAGTACCTGCGAGAAACCATCCTGACATATCATCCCCGTTCAGGATGAAAACAATTACCCCTAAAGTATAACATTAATTTAAGCTTATTTAGAATTGATTTAATTTTTTTTTGAATACATTTGTATTTTTAAAAAAATATGGCTTTGCACTTAATTTATTCATAATAAATATAATAACAAAAGAAAGGAGAAAATATGTCACAAGTAAAACGTGTATATACTTTTGGAGATAAAGAAGCCGAAGGTAAAGCGGACATGAAAAATTTACTTGGAGGTAAAGGCGCAAATCTGGCAGAAATGTGCCGTATTGGTGTTCCCGTACCTCCCGGATTTACCATCACTACCGAAGTAAGTGTTGAATACAACAAAATCGGAAGAGAAAAAGTAAGAGAATTATTACAGGAAGAAGTTGAAGCCGCTGTTGCCAATGTTGAGAGGATCATGGGCACCAAATTTGGGAGCAGCGAAAATCCCTGTCTTTTATCGGTTCGCTCAGGAGCAAGGGTATCCATGCCAGGTATGATGGATACAGTACTTAATCTCGGCATGAATGATGATGCGGTAAAAGGTTTAATTAATAAAACCGGAAACGAAAGATTTGCTTGGGATTCTTACAGAAGGTTTATCCAGATGTACGGCGATGTGGTAATGGGCCTGAAACCTGCCTCCAAGGAAGATACTGATCCTTTTGAAGAGATCATCGAAAAGATGAAAGAAGAAAAGGGTGTCGAAAATGATAACGAACTCACAGTTGATGATTTGAAAGAGCTCGTTTCTAAATTTAAAAAAGCCGTGAAAGATAATGTAGGAAAAGATTTTCCTACAGATCCATGGGAACAGCTCTGGGGATCTGTTTACGCTGTTTTTGAAAGCTGGAACAACGATAGAGCCAAGTATTACAGGCAAATGAATAAGATACCTGAAGAATGGGGTACTGCCGTTAACGTACAGGCCATGGTATTTGGAAACATGGGGAACACTTCAGGTACAGGAGTTGCGTTTACAAGGGATGCTGCTACCGGAGAAAATCTTTTCAATGGTGAATATCTCATTGATGCTCAGGGTGAAGACGTAGTTGCAGGAGTAAGAACACCTCAGCAAATTACCAAAGAAGGATCCATCAGATGGGCTGCTCTTGCACAGGTTTCTGAAGAAGAAAGAGCGTCTAAATATCCTTCACTGGAAGAAAAATTGCCAGAGGCATACCAGGAACTTTTTGATATACAGAAAAAACTGGAGCATCATTACCGTGATATGCAGGATCTTGAGTTTACCATTCAGGAAGGTAAATTATGGTTGCTACAGACACGTGGTGGAAAACGTACAGGTGCCTCCATGGTAAAGATCGCTATGGATCTTCTCAGGGAAGGTATGATTGATGAAAAAACAGCACTGCTCAGAAATCAACCGGAAAAACTGGATGAATTGCTTCACCCCGTTTTTGATGAGGAAGAACTGAAGAAGGCAAATGTTATTGCAAAAGGTCTTCCTGCCTCTCCAGGGGCTGCAACCGGACAGATTGTATTCTTTGCCGACGAGGTTGAAGAATGGGCTGACAGGGGAGATAAAGTAATCCTTGTACGTATCGAAACTTCACCTGAAGATCTTAAAGGTATGGACCTTGCCAAAGGCATTCTTACGGCACGTGGAGGTATGACTTCTCATGCCGCTGTGGTTGCCCGTGGTATGGGTAAATGCTGTGTATCCGGTGCCGGCAAAGTGAAGATCAATTACAGGGAAAGAACCATGACCATTGACGATAAAGTCTATAAAGAAGGAGACTGGATTTCGCTTAATGGTACAACTGGTGAGGTATATGATACTGCGGTTAAAACTGTTGACCCGGAACTTAGTGGCGATTTCGGCGAATTGATGGAACTGGCAGACAAATATTCAAAAATGCTTGTAAGAACCAATGCAGATACCCCCAAAGATTCAAAAGTAGCACGTGAATTCGGAGCTCAGGGTATCGGTCTTTGCCGTACAGAGCATATGTTCTTTGAAGGCGACAGGATCAAAGCCATGCGTGAGATGATCCTGTCAAAAGATGAGGAAGGAAGAAGAAAAGCACTCGAGAAACTTCTGCCTATTCAGC
>CAZQOV010000048.1:0-19512 GCA_964595055.1 uncultured Bacteroidaceae bacterium
TCATCAGCAATTTCAACGGATAGTGGAAGGCGTTTGATTGGCTCAAAAGTCATAAAATCGAATAGCCTTTTTTATTGAAGAGGAGATGTTAAATTTTTTTACATCATTTCCTTACTTTGTTTGTTAAATAAGAAATAAATAGCACCTGGCAGGGCTGAGAATGAGGGAACACCAGTAATGCTGTTCAGAATATGAAGTTTAGAACCGAAATAATACCCGGGCCTTCCGATTTTCAAATCAGGTATAACGACCCGGTAATGCTTGTAGGCTCCTGCTTTACAGAATATATCGGAAGCAGGCTCCGGGAAAAGCATTTCTCAACCGATATCAACCCTTTCGGGGTTGTTTACAATCCGATCTCTGTTAAACGATCGCTTGAACTGTTAATGAATGGAAAACACTATACAAATGAGGACCTGGAGTATTATAATGAGAAATACTTTTCCTGGGACCATCACTCTGATTTTTCCGGGACAGAAGCAGATAAAACTTTATACAAAATCAATTACAAAATCCAATCTTCTTCTTCATTCCTAAAAAAAGCAAAGTATCTTTTCATCTCCATGGGTACCGCATGGGTTTACCGATTAAAAAAAAAGGGCCGTATCGTAAGCAACTGTCATAAAATGCCGGCTAATAATTTTACCCGGGAATTGTTGACTGTTGATTATATTGCAAGTGAATATTATGAGCTTATTCAGAATTTAAAAAAAATAAATCCGAATTTAAAAATCATATTCACGGTTAGTCCGATCAGGCATTGGAAGGATGGAGCCCATGGAAATCAAATAAGCAAATCCATTTTACATCTTTCAATACATCAAATACAGGACAAATGCGCAGAGGATGCTGACTACTTTCCTTCTTATGAAATCCTCCTTGATGATCTGAGAGATTACCGGTTTTATGGAGAAGATCTTATACATCCTAATCAACAAGCAATTGATTATATTTGGGAAAAATTTATTGAGTCCTATTTTAATGAAACAACAAAATCACAGTTGATTGAAATAGAAAAACTTGTGAAAGCTTCCCGTCACAGGTTTTTCGATCCTGAAAGCAGGGAATCTTTCAAATTTCGAGAAAATCAAAAAAGGAAACTGGAACAAATAAAAAAAGTCCTTCCTTTTGTAGATTTCTCCAATTTGTCGAAAGCTTTTGAGGAATAAGATAAAAAATGAATCAGAACCTATAAAGAATGACTTTATTACTTATTTATTTATTTGTGGCCCTTGGATTTTCATTTTTGTGTTCAATTATGGAATCCGTTCTTTTATCCACAAGCATGCCATTTATCCAGAATAAAGAATCTGATGGAAAAAACTCTGCTGCACTTCTTAAAAAGTATAAAATAGAGATCGATCGCCCTCTGTCTGCCATTTTATCTTTAAATACAATAGCACATACCGTAGGAGCGGCAGGAGTAGGATCTCAGGCAGTAAAGGTATTTGGAGAAGTTTATTTTGGATTAGTATCGGCCGTCCTCACCTTATTAATTTTAGTGGTTACCGAAATTATTCCCAAAACCATAGGTGCACTATACTGGAGAGAACTTGCCCTGATTTCTGCAAAGATTATCAGAATAATGATCATTATTACCTATCCTCTGGTTATCTTCTCTGAATTTATTACCCGGTTTATTGCCCAAAATAAGCATCCTGAAAGTGTAAGCCGTGAAGAATTAGCCATGATGGCAAGTCTGGGAAAAGAAGAAGGAATTTTCGAAGAACATGAAAGCAAGGTCATTAACAATATGATCCAGCTAAAATTCATAAAAGTAAAAGAAATCATGACTCCAAGAACGGTTATGGTAGCTGCCGATGAAGAAACCCGGATAATTGATTTTTTTAAAGACCAAAAATACCTGGCTTACTCCAGAATTCCCATATATTCTAAGAACCTGGACAATATCCGCGGCTATGTCCTGAAAGATGCAATTTTAAGTAAACTGGCTGAAGACAGACATTCAATGAAATTAAAAGAGCTTAACCGCCCTTTTGTAATAGCCTACGAAAATTCACCTATCCCTAACTTATTTGAACAATTACTGTATAAGAAGGAACATATTGCCCTTGTTGTGGATGAGTATGGAGGGACCAGCGGTTTGGTAACCATGGAAGATATTATTGAAACCCTCCTTGGCCTTGAAATTGTAGATGAAAGCGATATGCAAACCGATATGCAGCTAATGGCAAAGGAAAGGTGGAGAAAGCGAATGCAGAAAGAACAAATGCGAAAAAAATAAAAACACATAGAATCAAGCTTTTCCCTTATAATTGATTGACCGTATTGTAACCAAGCCTTCCAGGATTTTTCATTCCCGATGAGGAATAATAACCTGTCAAATCATGCCTTTTGTATCTGTTTAACCCTCACCAACGAATGCATGCAAAAATAGTCCACTAAGTTTTTATGTTTGTTTAATCTTTTTACAATTTATTTAAACAATAATTGAACAAAAAATAATACCATGATGTTAATGAGTCAAAGAATTACCCCATGAACTTATTTAAATATTTGTTGATTAGCTTATTTATAATTATAGCAACTCAGACCTCCGCGCAGAATAATGGAATTATAGAAGGCAGGATATATAATGCAAAAAACAATGAACCGGTGCCCTTTGCGACTGTAGCTGTGTATGGTACCAGCATCGGATCAATAAGTGACCTGGACGGGGAATTTCTATTTACCGGAATTGAACCGGGTTATGTGGAATTACGGGTAACCTCTGTAGGCTTTGAATCCTATATTTCTGATCCTGTACTTGTTACCAATGCCAATAAGGTATTTATAGAAATCCCCATGGAGGAAGCGAATGTCCAACTTGAAGAAGTGACCATTAAAGCTTCCCCATTCCGAAGAGATAGTGAAAGTCCGGTATCCCTCAGAAGAATCAGTCTGGTGGAAATAGAAAAGAATCCTGGCGGAAACCGGGACATATCTAAGGTTATACAATCCTATCCCGGAGTGGCTTCCACACCCTCCTTCAGAAATGATGTGATTGTAAGAGGTGGGGGAGCCAGTGAAAATCGTTTTTATCTGGATGGAATTGAGATCCCTAATCTCAATCACTTTGCTACACAGGGTGCCTCAGGAGGACCTGTTGGTATCATTAATGTGGATTTTATTAGAGAAGTAGATTTTTATTCAGGTGCCTTTCCGGCAAACAGGGGAAATGCTTTAAGCTCCGTAATTGAATTTAATCAGATTGACGGAAACAAAGAAAAATTAAAATTCAAAGGTTCCTTAGGTGCTTCAGACCTGGCATTAACCATTGATGGACCCTTAGGTGAGAATACTACCTACGTGGCTTCTGTTCGCCGATCCTATCTGCAGTTTTTGTTCAACATCATTGGTCTGCCATTTCTTCCTACCTATAATGATTATCAGTTAAAAATTAAAACCCGGCTGGATGAAAAAAATGAATTAAGCATTATAAGTATAGGGTCTCTCGATCAATTTTCGCTTAACCTCGATGCGAATGAAACAGCAGAGCAAAGGTATATACTTGGTTATTTGCCTGTGAACGAGCAATGGACCTACGCAATTGGTGCAGTGTATAAACATTTCAGAGACAATGGCTTCGACACTTGGGTGTTAAGCAGAAACTACCTCAATAATGCGTCTTACAAACACCTTAACAATAATGAGGATACCATCAAAACCCTGGATTTTGATTCGGATGAAATTGAAAACAAATTCAGATATGAGCGGTTCACAAAATTCGACAATGGTTTAAGGTTAACCTACGGACTTGGGGGAGAATATGTAAAATATTATAATTTTACCTACAGCCGGACATTTCTGGATGGAGAGCTTGTGGATATAGATTACAATTCGAATCTCGAAATGTTTAAATGGGGTATATTTGCCCAGGCAACAAAGAAGTTTATCAAAGACAGGCTAAGCCTTTCCCTGGGGATAAGAACGGATGCGAACAATTACTCCAGGAAAATGCAGAATATGCTTAACCACCTTTCTCCCCGTTTTTCTGCTTCATATCTGCTTACACAAGATTTCTACCTGAATTTTAATACAGGTCGGTATTACCAGGTTCCTCCTTACACAACCCTTGGATACCGTAACGCTGAAGGAAACCTGATAAACCGGGATAATGGCCTTGAATTTATAACTTCCGATCATCTTGTGGGAGGAATTGAATGGTTGCCCGATGAAAATTCCCGTCTGACCATTGAGGGATTTTATAAATTTTACAGAAATTATCCTTTCAGCGTAAGAGATTCCGTTTCCATTTCCAGTAAAGGCGCAGATTTTGGTACCTTCGGTGATGAGGAAGTTTTATCCATCGCGAAAGGAAGAGCATATGGAATGGAAATTCTCTATCGTAACCGGGATTTGCTGGGAACAAATGTCACGGTGGCCTATACACTTGTAAGAAGCGAAACAGAAGCCTTCAGACAGGAAATTCTAAAAAAAGAGGAATGGGTTCCCACAGCCTGGGATAATAAACATTTATTAAATCTTCTCGCTCTCAGGGAATTTAAAAACAACTGGAGTCTGGGATTAAAATTCAGGTTTGTAGGAGGAGTCCCCTTTACTCCTTTCGATAAGCTTGAATCTTCGTATGTTCAGGCCTGGAATGCCAGAAGAATCGGCATTCTCGATTACGACCGTTTTAATATGGAAAGACTTGATGCTTTTCATCAGCTTGATATTCGTATAGATAAGGAGATCTTTCTCCGAAATATTTCTTTGAATTTTTATATTGATGTCCAGAACGTTTATAACTTTAAGGCGGAGCAGCAAACAGTACTGACACTGGATGAAGATGCAGATCCTCTGATCATTAATCCGGAAGCTCCAATTGAGCAGCAAAGATATGCACTAGAAGCGATTGCTATTACAGGTGGAACGGTTTTACCGACTTTTGGAATCATTGTACAATTTTAAATTTACATCTTATTATGAGATCCTTATTCTTCCTCCTGATCATCACAACAATTTTTGGTGCCTGTAAAAGTAAAAAAATACAGGTACAGCCTCCGGACATATACCTTTATAATACAAATGCCGGGGGCCCGCAAATTACCATCCATTTTAAGAAAGGTAAAGCACACAACCATCCCTTGATGGCCATCTGGATTGAAGATATGCAGGGAAATTTTGAACAAACATTGTATGTTGCTGAGTCGATTGGAAAAGGAGTATTTCAACATGGTGATGCAAGCTCGGGTAAATGGATGCCCGGAGAACTCCGCCGTCCTGCAGCACTTCCAGTATGGTCACATCGCAGAGGAATACAGGCAGATGACGGTTTATATCTCCCAACACCTGAAGACCCTGTTCCTGACGCAATCACAGGTCCCACCCCTCCGCAAAGCTTCATCATTAAATCAAAATTGGAAAACCCAGATCTCAGGCAATTTCTTGTATTTTTTGAGATCAATCAGACCTGGGACTGGAATGAATTCTGGACCAACAATAAGTATCCGGATAACCAGGAATACAAAACATCTGCCCAACCGGCACTGGTTTATAAAGCCATTGTAGTTCTTAATTCAGGGCTTAAGGAATATCCCATGAAACTTGTAGGCCATAGTCATTATGCCGGAGAAGACGGGAGAATTTATGAAGACCTCAGTACCTTTACCACAGCCCTCAGGATAGCTGAAGAAATAAAAGTGATTGTGGAATAAAAAATCCCATGGTGACTTGTATGCTTTTCATTCAGATGTGATAATCAAACAATTTTCCCGGGTAAATTTATCGCATCCAGCCGCTCCCCTTCAGCTTCGCCGTTTCATGGTTAACCTTCATCATGAAAAACCGTCATAAATATAACATTTTTGCAACAAGATAGGCAGTTCTTTCAATCCATCTCCGGGAATTTGATATTGACTCCGCTAATTCCACCGGTCCCGGAATTATGGAAAACACAGCATCGAAATATTTATACGCTTTATTATCAATATTATCGGGGACACTTCCGCCTATAAAGATGATCTTCTTTTTCTTCTCATGAACTCTGCGTGCGATAATCATTGGGGCCTTTCCGGAAAGACTTTGATCATCAAGTTTACCTTCACCGGTAATAACAATATCCGCTTTTTCAAGATATTCATCGAAATGGCAAAAATCAAGAATTTTTTCAGCTCCTTCAAGCAATTCGCTCTTAAAAAAAGCCGACAATCCTGCCGGTGTTCCTCCTGCTGCACCCCCTCCTTTAAAACATGAGACGTCCTTCCCGGTTTTTTCCTTTAACAAACGGGCAAAAGAAGAAAATCCCTGTTCCAGGTCTTCCATATCGGTTTGCCCATTGTCTTTTTGAGGACCAAATACTTTTACAGCTCCCTGTGGACCCAAAAGAGGATTATTAACATCACAAAAGATCCTGAACCTGACCTTTTCATGCCCTTCATTCCCTTGACGTTCCGGAAGTAAAATCTCTTTTATTTTACCCAGGTTTATTCCTCCGGGAGGTACCTCATTTCCTGCCCGGTCCAAAAATTTAAATCCCAGTGCTTTCAATATGCCGGTCCCCATATCCATGCTTGCTGTACCACCCACAAACAGATTAATAACGAAATTACCTCTCTGAATTGCTTTTTTTATTAACCTGCCGGTACCTCCGGAATGGCAATGGCCCGCATCCTTTTCATTATCCTTCAAAAAATGAAGACCAGTGGTTGTTGCCATTTCAATGAAAGCTTCTTTTTCTTCAGAGAAAGCCAGGGGAGCAGCTATGGTCCTTCCAACTGGATCTATGGTCTCAATTGGTATAGATCTTAATCCCAGATTCCGGATGAGGACATCAAGGCTCCCGTCCCCACCGTCAGCAACAGGCAATTTAAGTAAATGATCCGGAGGGATGACCCTCGAGAGTCCATTATGGATTGATTCGGCAACATCAGGAGCTGAAAGACTCTCCTTAAAAGCATTCGGAGCTATGAGTATTTTAAATTCTTTTCTATTTGTGATCATCGTTCCTGGTTCCGGGATTAATTAACAGGGGAAATGAGATTCTGATGTTCATTACAGATCAAAGTCCAGTTTTTTAGCGTAGTCATAACCGGTTTCAAACAGTTCTTCGTGATTATCAAAGCCAAGGATCTTATATTTATAAAGATTATCCGGTTCAATCCACAAATCACATTTTCTTTTATGTTCCGCAATCGTGCTGTTTACCGTAAGTGAAAATGCCCTGGATGCCACTCCGGCCAGGCTGGTCAGATCCTCCTTCTCGAAAATAGGATTTACATGAATCCCAATGACCTTTTCACATTTCTTACGGATGGGTTCAACAGGAAGATTGTCAAATATCCCTCCATCGGAAAAATAGTCCTCCCCGATTTTTACCGGAGCAAAGATAACAGGGATAGCGGCAGAGGCAAGAACAATGTCAACAGCAGGACCTTTATTGAGGTATTCTACTTTTCCTTTTGTCATATTTGAGACACAAACATAAAATGGATATTTTGTGTCCCGAAGGTCCTCAATTTCAAGCTCTTTTTTTATCTCCTCCTTTGCACCCTGCATATTCATCAATCCATTATCAGGAATTTTCAGCCGGGATACATCAAATATTTTTTTATCCTTGAAAAAATTAAATATATCTTCCGGATCTTTCCCGCTGGCAAGAAAAATACCAATTAATGCCCCGGCACTTGTCCCTGAAAAAATTTCCGGATAAATATCCCGTTCATAAAGGGCTTTAACCACCCCAATGTGAGCGAACCCCCGGGCACCTCCACCGCTGAGCGCCAGACCAATTTTCTTTTTTTCAGCCATCGGATAAATTTTTCATTATTTCACCCATAAACAAAGATATACATTTATTTGGCTTAATTTGAATTTCTGACAGTAAGTATACTGACAAAGCATGAACTGCCAGGAGAATTATGAATATAGGTTGCATTTTTCAATATTTCCAATCCAGGCTTGAGCGATATGAGAAGCAAAATATCGTTTCCCGGCTGAGGCGGATATGCCCGAAACAGAAAATTAACCGACAAAAGAAGCCAGACAGTTCCTCGCACTTCCTGTCCAGCGGAATTGGTCTCAGTATTGCCAGACAGATAATGTGGTTTCACAAAGGTAACATCCGGGCAAACTCAAAATACGGAAAAGGTTCAGAATTCATTTTATCATTCTAAATAACTTATACGTACAAGTTATTTTTTATACTTTTGAATTAAATTTCTGTGCTGTGAATAAAAACCCTCAATACCAGGTATTAAAAAACGACCTTACCAACCAGATCCTGAGTGGTATTTTAACAGAAGGGGACATTCTGCCCTCGGAGAATGATTTAGCGCAAAAATTTCATGTTACCCGCTCAACGGTCAGAAAAGCTCTCGATCTTCTTGTCAATGAAGGTTATATTGTTAAAAAACAGGGGAAAGGAAGTATCGTCAAATTGCAGAGGCATTCTCTCGGATTATTATCCTTCCGTGGATTTTCTGATGTTCTGGGGAATAAAAAACTGAAAATATTTTCCATACTTTTACAGGAACCGATACTGATGCAATGGCCTGAAAATTTCTTTTACACTCTGTCAGATCAGGAAGCAAGTGTTAAGACTTATTTTATAAGCCGATTGCGTTTTGTGAATGAAGACCCGGTTATGCTTGAATATACTTATGTCCCGAACATAGGGCTTGATAATTTTTTGTCCCTTTCTCTTATAAATAATTCCCTATTTCAAACACTCAGAAAAAGATACCGGATAGAAATAAACAATGTTTCACAGGATATCCATGCCATTACTGCGAATGAAGAGATTGCTTCTCATCTCGATTATTATCCGGGTGCACCTGTCATTCACCTGTATAGAAAATACACTACAACCAAAGCTGATCTAAAAATATACTCTTCGCTTTATTGCAATACAGAAAAATTTTTTCTTTCAAATGAATTTAAACAGTGAAAAAATAAAATTGAAAAACTATAAATATGGAAAAAGTGAAAGAGCTCGCAAAAATGATTGATCATTCCATTCTTCATCCCACTTTAACGGATGAGGATTTAAAAAGGGAATGCCAGGTTGCAAAAGAATATGATGTTGCTTCCGTATGTGTAAAACCTTACGCTGTTAAACAAGCGATAGAATTTTTAAAGAACAGCGATGTTGAGGTAGGATGTGTTATAGCTTTTCCTCATGGAAACAGCAGTACTGAAGTTAAGGTTTTCGAAACCCAAAAAGCAATAGAAGATGGGGCAACTGAGATTGATATGGTGGTTAACATCGGGAAAGTATTGAATGAACAATGGGATTATATTGAAAAAGAACTGGCAGAAATAGTGAAGGTGACAAAGAAAAACAATGCCATATTAAAGGTTATTTTTGAAAATGATTACTTACCCGAAGACAAATACAAGATTAAATTATGTGAACTCTGCACAAAATTGAAAATTGATTTTGTAAAAACTTCTTCAGGATTTGGATTTGTTAAGAGTTCCGACGGTAAATATTCATATGAAGGTGCAACAGATCATGATCTTGAACTGATGAGAAAGCATTCAGGCAAAGACGTTCAGGTAAAAGCCGCTGGAGGCGTAAGAACACTGGATGGTTTAATCCGGGTAAAGGAATTGGGCTGCACAAGATGTGGTGCTACAGCTACAGTTAAAATTCTTGAAGAAGCAAAAAAACGGTTTTCCTAGCTAAAAGATTTTTCCAATACAACCAACCAACAACCCCTGTAGCCTCATATTTAATTATATGGGGCTACATTTTCTGTGAAATAATTGAGATTTACGTCAATAAATAGTATTTTTCAATCGCTAATTTCTAACGTATCCTTGACATTATGTCTGTTTTTTCATTGCCTACCAGGTTATTTAATCTGAAGGCTTGTAATAACTGATGAAATTCAGCAAATATTATTTTTACACAAAAAGCTTATTAAATATAGGGAAAAAAGGACATGGAAACTAAAATTGTTGTTATCGGCAGTTCCAACGTAGATATGCTCATGAAGATGGATCGTCTTCCTGAAAAGGGGGAAACTGTTCCCAATGCTGTTTTTTATCAGGCATTTGGAGGGAAGGGAGCAAATCAGGCGATAGCTGCAGCAAGATCAGGCGGGGATGTGGCATTTATAACCTGTGTAGGTGACGATAGCTTTGCAAAGGAAATGGTCAGGAACTTCAAGCTTGTTGGTATAAACACCGAATATGTTTTTTCCGAGACGGGTATTGCTTCAGGAACAGCCTTAATCATGATCGGTGAAAACGGCAAAAACTATATTTCTGTAGCACCCGGTGCAAACTACCGGCTCACTCCCCAGTATATCGATACCGTTGAAGAATTACTCAAAAAAGCAGAAATCCTTGTCCTGCAATACGAGATATTGCCCGAAACTCTCGGCTATATTTTGCAAAAAGCCGATGAACACAATGTAAGGACAATGCTAAACTTTGCCCCTGTCAGAGATATTGACAGAAGTATTCTCTCCAAAGTAAGTATTCTTGTTGTCAATGAGCTTGAAGCAAAAATGCTTACCGGCATCACCGTGGATACCCAAAAGAACCTGAAAGAAGCGACAAAATTCCTCCTCCAGTTTGGAGTTGAAAATGTAGTTTTAACACTGGGTGCTCAAGGTTCTATTGTAGCAAGCAAAGGCAGCGAAAGCCATATCCCGGCTTTCGAAGTTGAGGCAGTTGATACCACTGCAGCAGGAGATACCTATTGCGGATGCCTGGCAACAGCGCTAACTGAAGGCAAAACCATAGATCAGGCTGTGGTCTTTGCATCTGCCGGTGCTGCGATATCGGTAACGAAAATGGGGGCGCAACCTTCGGCTCCTGAAAGGAAAGAAATTGATTCATTTTTAAACACTAAATAATGAGGTGCAAATTTATTTTCCTCTTTTTACTGGTATTTATTCTAACTTCATGTGATTCTTTTTTTGGACGTAAAGATCCCGAAAAAATTGATTCCAATAAAGATCTTCAGGATTATTTACTCTATGGATGGAATACCTGGAATAACCGAAACCTGCTGAATCATGTGTTAATGCCGGAAGGACTATCCCTTAGGATCACTTTCAGACAAAAAATAAATCATCAAGATACTCCAAATTTCCTTGATCAGGCATACATTTCCGGCCCTGAACGCAGTTTTACCGGAAAAATCACCCCGGTTGGCCATGCCTATGATGGTAGTTATACCGACCTGATATTAGACTGGAAAGATATGTCAGCCCGGATTCAAACGGCAATACATGGGGAAAACATTTATATTCTTTATACTCCCATCAAATTGCCGGATTATCCTCCTTTGCTTATCCTTGAAGCCGGAATGTTGTGGAATAAAGAGGGCAAAATAACGAAGAACAGTAGTTTTCTCCAGGCAGACCTGGGAACGAAATCTTTCGGAATTGGAGCATCCCGGAAAGATTCCCTTATTCCTCTTCCTCTGAAAACCCATTATCTTGCTTTTGTTTCTGATACAGTAACAGCTTTTTATACCGGCAAAAAAAAGACACTGCCATATATCCAGAGATTTATTAAAACCCGGGAACAGGAGTTAGAACAGGAAAATTTGCGTTACGAAGATAAGGCAACGGTATATACGATTATGCAAAATCTTCTCGGATGGAATCTCATATATGATCCACTTCACCATCAGGCAATAACCCCCATGAATCGAATTTATAGTGAAGTCGGCAGAGAAAGGATAACAGGAACCCATCTGACGGCAATCATGTATGCCCTGGATAATAAATACCATGCTTTCTCAAATGCCATTGCTATCCTCAATAAGAGCGCTCCCGGGAGTTTCATGGCAAATTTGGGCCAAACAACTGGGAATCATAAATCTTTCGATCTTTCTCATACACCCCTGGGAAGCATTATGGTTAAAATGATATATGATAAGTACCCGGAAAAATGGTTTCTGGAAGAAGTATATGATAATCTCCTGAGCTGGAATCGTTGGTGGCCGGAAGAAAGAGACAGTATGGGCTATCTCATCAAGAGTCCTGATCCTTTAGAAAAATACCCCTTCTCCAAAGTCAAAAAGAAGACAAATCAAACTGCAAAGTTTGAATCAGGACTCGACACTTCCCCCCTTTTCGATTCAACAAAACTGAAGTCCAACAATAATATGTCTGAACTGGCTTCCGTTGGTTTAATGGGAGTATACATCGCCGATTGCTTAGCTCTTGCTGAGATAGCAGACATCCTGGATAAGACCGATGATGCTATTGAGCTCCGCGAAAGGGCAGAAAAATATTCCACCAGCCTGACCCGGCTATGGGATGAAGAAAGCGGAATATACAAAGACCTGAATCTTGCTACCGGGGAATTTTCAACTCGTCTTGCTCCCTCCAACTTTTACCCCTTACTTGCCGGCGTCCCCTCACAGGAACAGGCGAAACGGATGATCGAAGAACATCTTATGAATCCAGAAGAATTTTATGGCAGCTATATGCTACCTTCCATCGCAAGGAATGATCCGGCCTATGACAACAGTTCCTGCTGCCGCGGAAGAATATGGGCCCCTATGAATTTCTTGGTCTATCTTGGATTGCGGAATTATGATTTACCGGAAGTCCGTTCAATACTTGCAGAGAAATCTTACCATCTTCTCGTGAAAGAATGGCAGGAAGATCGAAGAGTATACAAGAGTTATAATGCAGAAACCGGCAGAGGATCCGACCTGAAAAATAGTGATGATTTTTATTCCTGGGGCGGATTGTTGGGACTCATTGTATTAATGGAAGAGGGGTATTGGGATAAGATCCCCGGAAATGACTACCCTTAACTAAAACACATGCCTGATGCCAAAAATAAAATGCTCACAGGAATTACCGGTGCAGTTCTTTTGCTTGGTGGTCTGCATTCCTGTTATGACACGAAAAATAAGTATCCGCATCGGGAAGATCACCGCCCGAATATCGTGATGTTCCTCACCGATGATAATGCTTTTAATTACTGGGGATTCGGTGGCGGACCTGAGCTTTCTCCCCATATTGACAGAATTGTAAGGGAAGGAGTGGAAGCTACCCGGTTCTACTCTTCATCCGCAGCCTGCACCCCCAGTCGTTATTCCCTTCATACAGGAAGATATGCCGGCAGGTGCCAGGATGAAAAATTTATGGATGAATTTCCGGAGGATCAAGCCTCTAATATTAGCTGGAACACCTTTCTGGATGCAGAAAAAGAATATACCCTTGGTGAAATGTTGAAGGAAGCGGAATACACCACAGGATTTGTGGGCAAATGGCATATGGGATTTGACCGCTCCGCCTTCAAACTGCCTGCAGATGCAGACATTACCAATCCGGATGTTGACAGTGTCCTTAAGGCTTACCAGGCCGCAGTGATAGAACATGTGAAAAAAGCCGGATTCGACTATGCTGCCTCCATCGTACCCCAGAATAATGATGATGGCTTTATAGAGGACTTGCAATATCATAACCTGGAGTGGATCGCAAAAGGTGCCATCGATTTTATCCGGATGAACAGGAAGGGGGATCAACCTTTTTTCCTGATGGTAAATATTACAACACACCATGGGCCCTGTCATATCGAGTCTATCAACTCCGATATAGAAATCACCCAGGCCGGACGGGTTGAGGGCCTCGAAGGACTTATGCCACCGCGTTCCACAATTTCCAAAAGAATCATGGAAAAAGGATATCCTTTTCATTTTAAAACCGCCGGCACCCTATGGACAGATGATTGTGTCGGATCAATCCTTGATGAAATGGATAAAAGCAATTTCAGCGATAACTCGGCGGTTATCTTTACCACCGACCATAATCGTTTTGATGGTAAAGCGACCTGCTACCAGGGTGGGGTACACATTCCCTTTGGAATGAAATGGCCGGGTGTGATTAAACCAGGAACCAGAACCCATAAAAGAATGGGGCTTCATGATCTCATGCCCACATTTGCAGCCATGGCCGAGACGGAATTACCCCAAGACATAGTCATTGACGGGAAAAACCGGTTGGACTACCTGAGTAAACCCAGGAAAACTAAAAAGGATGATGAAACCCTTTTCTTTGAATTTGGATATACCCGGGCAGTTTTATCCGGAAAATATAAATATATTGCCTTTCGACTTCCTGAGGAACTTCTTGAGAACATGAAAAAGGGGGCTGTGGAAAAATCTTATACCTATCAGGGCAAACTGGATGATGAGCCTGCTGTTCTAAGGTATCCCTATTATTTCGATGCGGATCAGCTTTACGATGTGGAAAAAGATCCGGATGAACAGCAGAATCTGGCTTATGAACCCGAATATGCCGGAGTGGTAAAACAAATGCAGGAAAGCCTGAGAAATTTTACAGGGAGCTTCAGAAATCCTTTTCCCATTGACAATCCTGATCCATTCTATACTTCAACAGATTATCGCGAGCTTAACGAAGCCGCAAGAGATGTGGATATGGAAAAGTATTACTGGTACAGGAAAGGGTGTTATTAGACCACAGTGGAAATTTCCACCGGGGGAGGCGATAATTATAATGCCGGATTCTGTCTTTGACTGCTTCGTGATCCTGATTGCTGTAGGTAATTTCTATCTCCTTCTCAAATCGACCCAGTTCTCCCCGAAATCAAAATCAGAAGAAATAAAAAAAGGTAAGATAATAAGAAATAAACCGTAAATAGTATTTTTCATATATTTTGAAGTTAGCAGATGTCGATTTAAAGATGATTCATAAGCTCCATAGGTTGCGTCTGAAGTTCATTAAACAAAACAGGATATAAATCCTTATTTACATATCCAAATTATATTAATATTCACATTATGGGACTAAAATACCGCGGACTCAAAGTTTATGAACACCCTGGTAACAGGTTTGAAAGAAAGATCGAAACCATGGATACCGATGATCTTCCGGATAATGAAGTGCTCATAAGAGTCAAATATTCAGCATTAAATTACAAAGATGCCCTATCGGCATACGGGAATAAAGGCGTTACACGCAAATATCCTTTTACCCCCGGCATTGATGCAGCAGGTGTTGTTGAAGAAAGCCGGACAGATCGTTTTAAACCAGGAGACCGGGTGGTAACAGGTGGCTATGACCTGGGTATGAATACCCCAGGCGGATTCGGGGAGTATATAAAAGTTCCGGGTGACTGGATCGTTCCTTTACCTGAAGATATGGGCCTCAAAGAAAGTATGATAATAGGCGGGACAGGATTTACAGCCGGATTATCGGTGATGAACCTGGTTGATCAGGGAGTTGCTCCAGCAGATGGTCCTGTGCTTGTAACCGGAGCAGCAGGAGGTGTGGGTAGCTGGGCTGTTCTTATTTTAAAAAAACTTGGTTATGAAGTCATAGCCGGCACTTCAACCATTGAAGATTCAAAAGAGACCATTCAAAAACTGGGAGCCGATTATCACTATGATAAATCAATTATTGATGATCAGTCGGGTCGCGCTCTTCTCAAGTGGAAATGGGCAGGAGCAATAGAAAATGTAGGAGGTAATGTTCTTGCCACAGCTCTTAAAGCATGCAAACCCGGAGGTACTGTGACAGCCTGCGGCAATATATACTCCCATGAACTGAATATGACCGTATATCCTTTTATTTTAAATGCCGTCAAACTGATCGGTATTTCCGCTCAGGAAACCCCATTGGAAATACGGAAAAAAGTCTGGAATAAATTCATGGATGATTATCGTGTAGACCTTCCCGCAATCCTCACAGAAATTACCCTTGAAGAGCTCCCCCGGGCCCTGGAAAAAGCCATCAGGAAGAAAAACCGGGGCCAGGTGGTTCTGAGGCATGGAAATACGTAATTCCAAATTGTCTTACCTCTTCATCAATAACCTGGCTTAAACTTAAAACATATGACTTGGTGGCATGATAAACGGCCTGAAGAGGACCGGGGTTCTCTGAATCTACCCAAACTTTCTTCATAAATTTACACCATCTTTCAGTCTAAAATCAAAAAATCTGAGAAGAATAAAACTAGGCACCGCTTAGCAATAGATAGCCTAAAAGAAGGGATATCCCAAATCCGATCAGAAGAACCCCGCCAATAGGTTGCCTTCTGAATTTAAAATGCTTTCCAATGTATCTTTTCCAGAAAAATTCTTCCAGTATTAAGGAACCGATCAAATTCAAAATTAGGGTCGCTGTGGTCATATTCTCAGGGAAATAGGTAATTACCTGATAAACAACAATGCTATATAAAAATGAAAAGGCAATAACGTAGAAAATCTCATTCTTTTTTCCCAGCCTGTTAAGGTTTATGCTTAAAAGGATTCCTCCGAAAAAAGTGGAAAATATAATGGCAAAGAAGCGAATAGCATAAAGGGAAAACAACCTTGGAGCATTAAAGTCTTCCACTATATTGGGGTCACGAAGCATGGAAAATGGCGTCAGACTAACAGGCTTCTGTTTATTATCTTCATGATCATTTTCCTCATCCTCAAGATCCTCAAGCAATTTCTGTTCATCACTATATAGAACATCCCTTCTCTCAAGTTCTCTAAGGGCAGCGATTACTTTTTTCTTTTCTTCTCCGGGATAGCTTTTTATGATCTGTTGAAGATCATAATTTGATTTCTCCCGCATTTCATCGGTATACGGATTTTTTTCATTCATTCGGAACCTGGTGCTTTTCAAATTTGCAAATTTAAGAATTTGAATGACTAATCCTCAATGTCTAACCCGAATCTGGAAAAATATCTCCTGAACAGATACCTTTCATTTAATCGGGCTCTCCCCGGATATGTTCTATAATTCCCTTATCTTTACCTAAAACTTAGGTTATGCCCGAAAAAACATTTGAATGGATCAATATTGCACGTCGTTTACAATCGATAGCACAGGCAGGTCTGGAGTATTGCCACAGCGGCTACGATCGTGATCGTTATCATCAGATCCGTGAGATCAGCATAGAAATTATGAAGAATTTCACTGGCCATGAAAAAGAGGAAATTATAGATTTCTTTACTTCAGCCGATGGCTATCCCACACCGAAGATTGATGTCAGAGCGGCTATTTTTCATGAAGATGAAATCCTTCTCGTAAAAGAAAAGATCGATGGCAAATGGTCAATGCCAGGCGGTTGGGCCGATCAGCATCTTTCTCTTTCTGAAAACCTGATAAAAGAATCCCTGGAAGAAGCCGGAGTGGATGTGGCACCCGGAAAAATAATTGCCATTCTGGACAGAGATAAACATAACTTTCCACCCATACCGCATGGTTGCTATAAGATATTCGTTGAATGTCAACTTAAAGGAGGAATATTTGAAGAGAATACAGAAACTTCGGATGCAGGTTATTTCAAACTTGAGGCCCTGCCTGATCTGTCAATGGAAAGAAACACCCCCGAGCAGATCAAAACCTGCTTTGAGGCCAGGAAACAGGATTGGAAAGTGATTTATGACTAAGCCTTTGGTGTAAAAACTTAAATCCATGAAAACAGTAAAAATAATCCTGCTGATCATCCTCCCCTGGATCACGTCCTGTTCAGGATTCAGACCGTTTAATGATGAAGAAGCGGTTAAAATATCCATTTATAACCCTTCACAGGTAGTAATAGGTAAGGATTCCTGGCAAGGAAGAGAAGATTGTTCGGCCCATGCCTATCTGAATAAAACCACTGCAGGCCTTTTATTTACCATCGAAGTTTATGATGATTCGATAAGAACGGGCAATCCGGCCTCTTATATGAATGACGGTATAGAGTTATATATGGACCTCCGACCTCCCCGTCTTCGGGAAAATAATTACTATCAACAGGGTGTCTTTCAAGCAGTAATATTGCCTGAACCTGGCAAAAAGCAGATAGCCCCGGTAGAATGGTTCCCTAAAAATTATGATTCAAGCATACCCGGGACACGTGCATATACCGAACTTCGGGATAGCGGTTATGTCGTTCAGGTAAGCATCCCTTATTCCAGCCTGAGAAGAAAACATTACTGGCCGAGAAACAGTTTTTATTTTGATGTGGCAATCAATGATGCCGATACCGGAAGAAGAGAAAGCCAGATGATGTGGGCCGGAGAAAGTGACAACTGGAAAAACCCTCATAACTTTGCTAATGTTTCTTTTGATGAAAACATCATAGAGAAAGAAAGACCTAATATTGTTCTTATCCTGACCGACCAGCAAACCATAGGAGCTCTGAGCGCTTATGGCAATCCATATCTTTCCACACCATTTATGGATGCGCTGGCTAAGTATGGCATAAGCTTTACAAATTCCTACTGTACCGCTCCGGTATCGGGTCCCTCAAGAAGCTCAATCATTACAGGCCGTATGCCTCATGAAACCCAGGTCAATTATAATGGACAAAGTCCGGATTCTTCCATTTTAACCCTTGGCCAGATGCTTAAAGAAGAAGGATATGAAACTACCTGGGCTGGAAAATGGCATCTTCCGGAATTATTCCCGCATACAAATCAAAGGAACGTTCCGGGATTTGAACTGCTTGATTTTACAGAGGAAGAAACCATATCTTACAGAGGGGATGATACCGATAAAGCATTGGCAGAAGAAGTGGTAAAACATATCAAAGGCAGAAGAAGAGAACCTTTCCTGCTGGTCGTTTCTTTTCAGAATCCAGGGGATATCTCAGCTTTTCCTTTTAAGCCAAGCGCTTTCCCGCCACCCGCAAATATTCAGTCAACACCTCCTTTACCTGATAATTTTACTATCAATCCGCTTGAGCCCGGGTTTTTGCAGGATGCCAGAAATCGAACGAGCTATGAAAACTCTATCAGCCAAACCAGCAATTTTGGCCCGGCTGATTGGAGAAATTATCTCCATCATTATTACCAAAGGATTGAAAAAGTGGATGCGGAAATAGGCAGAATCATCAAAGCCCTTGAATATGAAGGTATGGATCAAAATACCCTGATTGTATTTACCTCAACAAATGGTGAAGGAGCCGCTTCTCATCAATGGGCAGGAAATTTATCACTATACCAGGAGTGTGTCAGGGTTCCCTTGATAATCACCAGGTTTGGGAAGACCGAATCGAGAACAGATAATGAAAATCTGGTATCCGGATTGGATATTACTCCCACCCTGCTCGATTATGCTGAGGCCCAGATCCCTGTTTCCCTGAGGGGAAAAAGCCTCAGAGGGATCATAGAAAAACCCGACACGATATGGAGAGATTATCTTGTGACAGAGCTCGCAATTGATCCTCAGGATAGCTCCAAAACCGGGAGAATGATTACGGATAAAAGGTATAAGTACAATATCTATAGCTATGGGAATCGGAATGAACAACTTTTCGACCTGGCAAAAGATCCCGGAGAGGCAAGGAATCTTGCATATAATCCGGCTTATGCAGAAATAAAAAGACGTTTAAGACAGGAGCTAAAAGAATGGATCAGGAGAACAGGTGATTATTTTAGCCATGAATAGTATAGTCATCCCTTACAGGACCTCCGGTGAATTCAAACTGATTATTGCTCAGTTTTTGACCAGTGTACTCACCGGATTGAGCATTAGCAACACCAGAGGCAAACAGGTAATGAGAAAAAAATGCACTTGTTTAAATTTTCATCCTAAGCATTAGGCTCCAGGCCCTGATAAACCGCCCCCGGCCGACCGCACCTCG